>JALYJG010000309.1 GCA_030775365.1 Pseudomonadota bacterium | reverse complement strand
CTCATCACCTGAGCCTGCGCCGACTCCCATGCCCCCGTCGCCACCACCACCCCCGAAATCTGCGGCGCCGTCATCTTCGGTGACCTCGTCAAGATATTCCGGCGCCCCTTGCTTCTTCAGGAACGAGACAATGGATTCGACTTCGTCGTCGCGCACAAAAGGGCCATGGACGCGGCCAATACGTCCGCCGCCGGCCATGAATAACATATCCCCCTGCCCTAGCAGTTGTTCGGCCCCCTGTTCACCAAGAATCGTGCGGCTGTCGATTTTGGACGTGACCTGAAAGCTGATACGCGTCGGGAAATTGGCCTTGATCGTACCCGTGATAACGTCAACCGAAGGCCTTTGCGTGGCCATGAGAATATGGATACCGGCGGCCCGCGCCATCTGGGCCAAGCGCTGCACGGCGCCTTCAATCTCTTTGCCGGCCACGATCATCAAATCGGCCATTTCGTCGACGATAACCACAATATAGGGGAGCTCGGTCGTATCGAGCGGCTGCTCCTCATAAAGTGGCTTGCCCGTTTCCTTGTCAAAGCCGGTCTGCACAGTGCGCATGAGACTTTCTTCATTTTTTACCGCTTCCCGGAGGCGCATATTGTAGCCTTCAATATTCCGGACACCGAGCTTGGACATGGCCCGGTAACGCTCTTCCATTTCTCGCACCGTCCAGCGCAGGGCCATAATCGCCTTCTTTGGCTCCGTCACAACCGGCGCCAAAAGATGCGGGATGCCTTCATAGACCGACAGTTCCAGCATCTTCGGATCGATCATGATAAAGCGGCATTTTTGCGGCGACAGGCGATACAGAAGCGACAAAATCATCGTATTGATGGCAACGGACTTACCGGAGCCGGTTGTACCCGCGATCAGCAGATGCGGCATGCGTGCGAGATCGGCGATGATGGGCTGGCCCGCAATGTCCTTGCCCAGCACCAGGGGTAAGGTCGCACGGCTGTCATTGTAAGTGTCGCTGCTTAAAAGCTCACGTAAATAGACGGTCTCCCGTTTCGCATTTGGCAATTCGATACCAATAACGTTGCGCCCCGGAACGACGGCGACACGCACCGAGGCGGCGCTCATATTACGAGCGATATCGTCGGCCAGAGAAATCACACGGGCGGCGCGGGTGCCGGGAGACGGCTCAAGCTCATAAAGCGTGACGACAGGGCCTGGACTGACCTTCGTGATATTGCCATTGACGCCGAAATCAGCGAGCACGGATTCGAGCATTTTGGCGTTCTTCTCGAGAGCCTCTTCGGACACCAGCGATTGCGCGTCCTTGGCTGTTTCCGGCCATTGCAGAAGATCGAGCGGCGGCAAGGGATAATCCGTGTCCGGCCGTAAGGCGAGGCGAGCCTGACGGGCCGAGGCGGCCGGCCGCTTAATGATGGGCGCCCGCACCCTGGATCGCCGTGCCGAGGCCGCCGGCTCGGGCCGCTCTCCATCGACGGCTTGGCTCGGCGTCTCTTCGTCCTGCAACTCTCTTTCAGCTCGGTCGGCCTTGGTTGGGCGGACGTCCTGTTCCTCCTCCTCCTCAACATCTAATTCGTCTTCATCGACGCCGCCGCTATGCTCGTTGCGCAGGAGATTCCACAAGCCAAAAACCGCATTATGTGTTTGCCGGACGCACCACAAGCCCATCTGATGCAGAAGTTTGGCGGCGATGTGCCATTCGCCGAGCGTCAATGCGCAAGCCATGTAGAGCGAACCGAATGCGACGATCATCATGGCCGGCGCAAGCGCGTAACGTCCCCACGCGGCGGGCAGCAGCATGAGGACGGCGGAACCGACGACCTTGCCGAGAGCCCCAACGAAGGCCGGAGCCCCGGGTGCGGACCGCACTCCCGCGGCCGCGAGACCTACCGAGAAAGCCAGCATCGAGACGAGCGCCGCAATCGAGCGCCAGGGCAGAAGATCGAGCCCACGCCCCGCCGCCATGCGCCAGCCCCAGGCGACGAGGACGATCGGTATCAAAAATCCGCCGAGTCCGAAAAATTGCCATAGTACGTCGGCACTAT
>JALYJG010000308.1 GCA_030775365.1 Pseudomonadota bacterium | reverse complement strand
CCCTTAAGTCGGACCCCGCCCTGCATCACGATCACGCTGACATGTTTTTCGCCGACGATGTTGGCTCTCACGATGCGGCAATCCGCCAGCGCGAAGCGCGGTTCGGCGTTGCCGGTCCCAAATGGGCCTAAGGCTTCAAGCTTGCGAACGAATTCGGGCTGCAGTGAGGTTGAGGCCAGAAGACCGTCCAAAGTCAGTGTTGGTAGAAGGGGCTCGGCTGCAATCTCCTTGCCGATGCGCTTCGCCAGGAAATCTTTCAGAGCCTCCAACTGGTCGCGCATGACCGTAAAGCCTGCGGCCATTTTGTGGCCGCCGCCGTTCACGAGTAAGCCCGCCTGCCGCGCGGCAATAATTGCAGCCCCGAGATCGACATTGCCAATGGAGCGGCCCGATCCCTTGCCGACCTGGCCCTCCAACGCCACCACGATCGCCGGGTGATGAAATTTATCCTTCAAACGAGCCGCAACGATGCCTATGACCCCTGGATGCCAGTTGTCCTTGGCGACAAAGGCCATGGGCAGTTTTTCGGTGAGAGTTATCTCTTCCGCTTCGGCCAGGACACGCGCCTCGATCGCGCGGCGCTCGGCATTCAATTCGTGCAGATGCTGCGCCAGTTGAGCCGCAAGGGCGGCATCGGCTGTAGCGAGCAACCGAGCGCCGCTATCCGCCTCGCCAACGCGCCCGCCGGCATTGATGCGAGGGCCGAAAATGAAGCCGGCGGTATAGGCGTCCATGGGGCCTTTGATGCCGGTCGTATAGGCTAGCGCGGCTATGCCGGCGTTGCGCTTAGCGCTCATGACGCGCAAGCCTTGGGCCACGAGCGCGCGGTTGAGACCTGTGAGCTTGACGACATCGCAAATAGTGCCGAGTGCCACAAGATCAAGCCAGGCCAGGAGATCGGGTTCGGCACGCTCGGCATACCAGCCGGCCGCCCGCAGCGCGCGGTTCGCAGCGATGACAAAAAGATAGGTCACGCCAACGGCCGCCAGCGATCCTAATTCATTGACTTCATCGAGGCGGTTCGGATTGACGATGGCGCAGGCCGGCGGCAATAAAGCTTCGGAGGCGTGATGATCAAGGACGATCACATCGAGGCCAGCCGCTTGCGCGGCCCGAAGCGGCTCATGCGCTGTCGTGCCGCAATCAACGCAGATCACAAGTTTTATGCCTTCAGATGCGAGCCTCTGCATGGCTTCGATATTGGGGCCGTAGCCTTCGCGAAGCCGATCCGGCACGTAAAGACGCATGTCGCGGCCGGCAGCTCTCGCAAACCGAACAAGCAAAGCTGACGATGTCGCGCCATCGACATCATAATCGCCGAACACGGCCATGCTTTCGCTTTTTTGGATGGCCTCTGCCAGGCGCGCTGCGGCACGGTCCATATCCTTCAAGAGGCTGGGATCGGGTAAGGCATCACGCAGTTTGGGCTCAAGAAATCCCGGCGCCTCCTCAAGTGTGACGCCGCGTGCACTGAGACTGCGCGCGATCAGGTCCGGCAAACCATGCCGTTGCGCCAGGGCCAGCGCATGCCGCTCATTATAGCTACGCGCGATCCATTTTCGGCCGGTCACCGAATGCTCGACGCCCAGAAAGGCATCGCAGGAACTGATTTCAATGGGGCGCAAAGCGGGCATGAGGCCGTTCTATCACATTGCCCCAGTGCATGGCACAGGCCTTTAACCAAATTCGCGAAGCGATTTCACGCGGTTAGGTGATCCTGCGCCGCTGTTTGACAAAAAGGGCTGTTTTGGCCTATCAAAAGCCTGTCCCGCCATATGGCTGTGGTCGCCGCCTCGAAGGTACAGGCGCGTCACATAGAGGATACGCCCCAAGTAAGGGGGCGTAAGGCCAGTCCACGCGTTGCGTGCACTGGCCCGCTTTCGTTTGGGCATTAGGTAACTTCTAGGAACGCATGTTCGACAGTCTAAGCGATAAATTAAATGGGGTTTTCAGCCGGCTGACCGGGCGCGGCGCTTTGTCCGAGGCGGATGTCGCCGACGCCATGCGGGAGGTCCGCGTGGCGCTGCTCGAGGC
>JALYJG010000307.1 GCA_030775365.1 Pseudomonadota bacterium | reverse complement strand
GGTCGCAGGCCCAGACATCGCAGGCCCAGACATCGCAGGCCCAGACGTTGCAGGCCCAGACGTTACGGGCCCAGATGGCACGGCCGGCGCGCCTGGGGCGGGCGGCGGTTCTTGAAAGGCGCCGGGTTTGCAGCCCGTAACCCAGATATCGTAAATCGGATGGCTCATCGCCGAGAGTGCCGGGCTCGACGCAAACATCCAGCCGCGAAATACAGGTATGTCCCTTTCGCCTGGCTTGAACTCGCTGATCTCGAGAAAGGCCGCCGCTTCTGGCATTTCTTCGGCCGGCGTGACGCGGCAGGTTCGCAAGGTGATGATTAGCGTGCCGAACTGGAACGGCTGACCCGTCGTGACGTTCAGCTCTTCAACGCGCGCGGTCATTTTGTCGAGCGCGCGCAAGACAGCAATGGGCTCTTCCTGTGACGGAACGACAGCGGACGCCTGTCCTGTAACCAGGCAAAAACCCAGCGCAAAACACAGAAGACGCCTCATCAGGGATGATCAGGCAAAGGCAGGGGAGCGGCGGGCGTTTTACCAGCGGCCGGGGCACCGGCGGCCGGCGCTTCACTGGCCGGGCTTTGGGTTTTTCCGCTACCCGACCCGCCTTCGCCACGTTTGCTGCTATAGATCAACTGCCCGATCAGATCGTCGAGGCGAAGCGGCGCCTGCGTGCGTGTGATGCGACCGCTGCCATCGGTCTTGACCATATCGTCGTCGATGCCGGGCTCGAGGGACATGTATTTGCCCCCCAGCAAGCTCTCGGTGGCGATCATCGCAATGGTATCTGTCGGCAGTTTAACGCTCGGGTCGAGCGACATCTTGACGTTGACAAGATACTGGTTGGGGCCTGGATCCATAATCAGGTGCAGCGCCATAACGGAACCGACTTTGACGCCATTAATTTTTACGTCGATGCCTTCCTTGAGGCCATCCACCATCGGGAAATTGGCCGAAACATTGTAGCCTTTAACCTTTTGCAGGTCCGAACTCGAATAGGCAAAAACCAGAAATAGCAGCGCGACGGCCAAGACCACGGCACCAAGGATGGTTTCGAAAATACTACGTCCCATGTGAACTCCTGCCTTCTTCGCCAACATCCCCCGCCGGACGGGAGAAGAAAATTCAGTCTGCGGGTCTCCAGGCTTCGTAATCGCCGGTCGCCTTGTCGCGCTTTCCGCCCTCAAATGTGTGGCCGGGCGGAAGATAGGCGTCCGCCGTTCCTGTGAGGTTCGGTTGATGAGGCTTCTGCCAGCGCTGACGGAAAGGGCTATCCTCTGACAAAGGGGCGGCTGCGGTATGGTGCAGCCAGATATGCCACTCAGGCGGTACTTTACTGGCTTCCGGTTCCCCTGCATAGACCACCCATCGTCTTTCGCGGACACCGGCTGGGGTGCGGCGCTCGCGGTAATAGCGGTTACCGAAACTGTCGCGCCCTTCCTCGACGCCACAGAACAGCGTCTGGACCAAGGTTCCGAATTGCGAAAGCCGGCGGATCAGGGAAAAGTTTTCGACAAGAGCTGGCATCAGTGAAGGGTCAGGGCCAAGACGATAAGGTTCAAAAACGTTATAAATGGCGGTGGTGCGAAGTCCAGCCCCCATTTGAAGGTTAACAATAGATAGGCCCCCGCCTTCATGCAAAAAAGCTGATTTTGATAAAGCTTTTGCCTTTCCCCTCTGTTTTGGCTAGCTTCGCCCGCCTTCAATAGGGCGCCCGTAGCTCAACTGGATAGAGCATCTGACTACGAATCAGAAGGCTGGAAGTTCGACTCTTTCCGGGCGCGCCATTCTTCGCAATGGCTTCGGTGAAGTGGGAAGTGATTTAAAGCTAGCATTAAGCCGTGACCCGTTAAAAACCACCATTGGTCCGCTTCAACGGTCGTTTCCTAAGGGCATACGGGGATGTTGAAAGGAAGCAGCCGACGACCGGACATTCTGGTTCTCGAAGCGAACGTTTCCCCCGCCGTTATAGAAACTGAAGTCCTACCGGCAGTCACGGTTGAAGTGGAGGCAATATCGCGCTTAGTTGAACAGGTCCGTACTACAGGGA
>JALYJG010000306.1 GCA_030775365.1 Pseudomonadota bacterium | reverse complement strand
CGAGGCGCAGACCCATGGCTGGTACGTCTTCTCGATTTTGTTCCCCATGTTCATCGTGTTTTTTATCTCGGCCTTGGCCGAAACAAACCGCCACCCCTTCGATCTGCCGGAGGGCGAATCCGAGCTGGTGGGTGGGTTTAATACGGAATATTCTTCGATGACCTTCGCCTTATTCTTTCTCGGCGAGTATGCCAACATGATCCTTCTGAGCGCCATGACCTCGATCCTGTTCCTTGGCGGCTGGCTCGCTCCGTTCAATTGGTCGGCGCCCTTTGCCTTCCTGGCGCCGGCCTGGGGTATGCTCTGGTTTGCCCTCAAAATCGCCTTTTGCCTGTTTGTCTTTCTCTGGACCCGGGCGACTTTGCCGCGTTATCGCTACGACCAGCTGATGCGCATCGGTTGGAAATTCTTTTTGCCTTTTTCCCTTGTCTGGGTGGTGCTGACGGCAGGTTACCTCGTCGCCTTTGACAAGCTGCCCAAATAGGAGGCCAACATGATCGCCAAACGCTTCAAACGGCTGTTCCTTTACGAGATTGCGCGGGGCTTCGTTCTGACGTTCTTTTATATGTTCAAGCGCAAGGTCACGCTGAATTACCCCTATGAAAAGGGCCCGCTCAGCCCTCGTTTCCGTGGCGAACATGCCCTTCGCCGGTACCCGAACGGCGAAGAGCGCTGCATCGCCTGCAAGCTTTGCGAAGCGGTTTGCCCGGCCCTGGCCATTACGATCGAATCCGAGCCGCGAGCCGACGGTAGCCGTCGCACGACGCGCTATGATATCGACATGACAAAGTGCATTTATTGCGGCCTCTGCGAGGAGGCGTGCCCGGTCGACGCCATTGTCGAAGGCCCGAATATGGAATACGCCACCGAGACGCATGAGGAGCTTCTGTATAACAAGGAGAGGCTGCTGGCGAATGGCGATCGGTGGGAAGCTGAAATCGCTGCGAACCTCGCGGCCGATGCGAGGTACAGATAATCATGCGAACGCGTTTTATGGTGACGTTTCCCTTGATGGTCGCGCTTGCGTCCTGCACGCGGCAGGAGCTAACCGACCAGGCAAGTTTTGCGATGCGAAGCTGGTGCAAAAGCGCCCGTAATTGCACCGTTCACGAAGAACCGGCTCCCTAAGGACCGCCATGTTGCAAACTATCCTTTTCTACCTGTTCTCATCCGTTCTGATTGCTTCCGCTGTGATGGTCGTGGGCACGCGCAACCCTGTGCATGCCGTGCTATTTTTGGCGTTGTGCTTTTTCAATGCGGCCGGACTGTTCCTGCTTCTTGGCGCCGAATTCATAGCCTTCATCCTTGTGATCGTTTATGTCGGCGCCGTCGCTGTGCTGTTCTTGTTCGTCGTCATGATGCTGGATGTGGATTTTGCCCAACTGCGACAGGGTTTGCGGCGGTATTTGCCGATCGGCATCGCTGTTGGCGTGGTGCTGATTGCGCAATTGGGGGCCGTGGCTTGGGCGTGGCGTGTCGATCCTAATGCCGTGGTCGGCAACCAGATACCCTATGCCGGGGAAGCCGATAACACGCGTGTCATCGGCCGCGTTTTGTACACAGATTATTTTTATCCCTTTCAGGTCTCCGGTCTGATCCTTCTGATCGCCATGATTGGCGCCATCGTGCTGACCTTGCGTCAGCGTAAGGACACGCGCCGGCAAAAGCTTGTCCAGCAGCTGGAACGCCCGATTGAAGACATCATTGAAGTACGCAAAATCCAGTCGGGACAGGGGATCGAGTTATGAAGTTCAAAGGGTACCTCGCTGTCGCTGGTGTCATTCTAGCCGCTTCCTCCGCCGCTCTGGCCGCAACAAGCGGTGAGCAAAGTCCGCCGGTGCCCGTTGTGGCGTCACCCGCAACATCCGGCGCGCCCCTGCCGACAGGCGATAGCCCCGACCCACAGCGTCTGATTTTGGCCAAGGAGCTCGTTGACGCCCTCGGCGCCGTTGATCAATACAAGAACCTGCTTGCTTTCACGGCCCACACAGCCGAGGCCTCGCTGACGAAGGACAATCCGACGCACGCCGATGATGTCAAACAGCTCAT
>JALYJG010000305.1 GCA_030775365.1 Pseudomonadota bacterium | reverse complement strand
AATGTCAAGTTTACAAGTGCAGGGGACGCCACCATTCACCGCTATAAACTGGCATTTTGGCCTCAAATTCGCTAGTCCCCGGGCTATATTTGGCCGGCTTTAGAGGCGCGGACACGAGCAAGGCCCGGTTGCGGCCACCGGTGAAGATCATGAATCAAGGGCCGGGCGGGGGCCGCACAAGCCGTGCAGACGTAGCGGGCCCATCAGCTTCCGTTTAGACTTCGGGCGCGGCTCTCACCAAAAGGACGACATGCAGACCACTGGCTCTCTCGTCTTCGATCGCGCGCTTGTTTTGCGCCATCGGGAGCGCGCGGCGCCGCATTTCGCCGCCCACGATGTCTTGGCAAAGGAAATAGCCAATCATTTGCTTGACCGTTTGGGTGACGTCAAAAGGACATTTCGCTCTGTCCTTTGCATGGAAGCTTTGGACCAGACTCTCGCCCTGCATTTTGCCGCCATGCAAAGGGCAGGGGCGGATGAGGCCAAAATAGCGCTGACCGCGGGCGACCTGCCCTTGAGCGAAATCCTTCCCAATAAGGCCGGGGCCTTCGATCTCATTTTGAGTAATTCAACGATGCACTGGGTTAATGATGTGCCGGGTGCGTTGATCCAGATGCGGCAGGCGCTGCAGGCAGACGGGCTCTTCCTCGCGGCACTGTTTGGCGGAGAGACCTTGCGGGAGCTGCGGTCCTGCTTACTTGACGCGGAACTGGCTATCGCCGGGGGCGTCAGCCCGCGGGTTTCGCCGGTCTTGGATTTGCCGACCGCAAGCGCGCTGTTGCAGCGCGCGGGGTTTAGTCTCCCTGTGACCGACCACGAAATCATTACGCTGACCTACCCCGATATGTTTGCGCTTTTGCGTGACCTGCGTGGCATGGGTGAGGCCAATGCCCACCTGCAGAGATCCCGGCGGTTTGCGCGCAGGGCAGTGTTCGGGGAGGCCGCCCGCCTGTATCAAGAGAGGTATGGGCAGGCCGACGGGCAGATTACAGCGACGTTTGAGGTCATTTATTGGCACGGTTGGCGCTGACCACAAGAAGCTATTATTTTCGCCGATTTTGCAGTAAACTCTAGCATCTTCATTCGGATGCGAGGGATATTATGGCCGATATTCGAGAGACAATTCGCCAGGGGTTTATTGACGGCACTTACACGTTTGTTGGTCCTACTTTAACGATCGACCCTAAGGTTTTCAAAGAACCCAACAGTGCCCAGCACACACAAGTTGTGGCCGCGTCGTTCGAGAACCACGTTCCCATCGCCATACGGCCTTTTGCTGAACTCGAAAAGGTCGGCCCGCCGCAGCTCGTACGCTAACCGCTCGCCTCAAAAAATAGCGCTCATTAGGCTGTTGCAAGATGCCGCGGCAAGTGTTGTTGTGTCCAAAGCATATCGAGCGCTGAGACAAGCTTCTCGATCATTTCATCGGTGTGAAATGGGGACGGGGTGAGTCGGAGGCGCTCTTGCCCCACCGGCACAGTGGGGTAATTGATCGGCTGCACATAAATATCGGCATATTCCAGAAGCCAGTCTGCGACGCCCTTGCAACAATGCGCCCCGCCAATTCTTAGCGGCACAATATGAGTTTCCGTCAGCATGTAAGGGAGCCCCGTGCGCGCGAGTTTCTCGCGCAGCGTCCTGGCCTGTCTTTGCTGCCTTGCGCGTAGGTCGTGAGCATGGCGCAGAACGCTCAGGGCGGCGAGCGCGCCGGCGGCGACGGCTGGCGGTAGACTGGTTGTGAATATAAATCCTGGTGCATGGGACCGGATGGCGTCCACAAGAACTTGCGAGCCCGCAATATAGCCGCCCGCCACGCCAAAGGATTTGCCGAAATTCGCCTCGATAATATCGAAACCGTCCGCAACGCCCTCACGCTCGGCAATACCAGCGCCCGACTGGCCGTAAAGTCCAACGGCGTGGACCTCATCCAGATAAGTCAATGCTCCGTAGCGCTTAGCCAGCGCAACAATTTCGCGCAAAGGCGCCACGGTTCCGTCCATGGAGTAAACGCTCTCACAGGCAACGAGCTTGGGCGCGTCTTGGCGCGCTGACGATAGCTTTCTCTCAAG
>JALYJG010000304.1 GCA_030775365.1 Pseudomonadota bacterium | reverse complement strand
CCCCTCAGCACCCTCGGCGGCAACAGGTCCCCATTCGTCGCCTTCGTTGCTTTTGAACCACCCAATGCCAACATCGGCAAAATGCGACACCGTCAGGCGTATGAGGGCCTGTATGAGCTCGACATGGCCGCGCGTGCGCGCCAGGCTCTCACTGGCCATAGCCAGAAACGTCGACCTTCGTGCCGACTCTTCCGCAGCCTCGCGGCGCGCGCGTTCTTCGGCCTGCTGCGCCACCTGCCTGCGCATTTTCGATAGCTCGATAAAAACTTGCACCTTGGCCTTGAGCACTTCCGGGACGATGGGCGTGGGAAGAAAATCCACGGCGCCGCTGGCATAACCTTGAATCATGCTCATCTCATCCGTGAAAGCGGTCAGGAAAATGATCGGCGTGCGGGCCGACCTTTTGCGCTTACGGATAAGGTTGGCGGTTTCAAAACCATTCATCGTCGGCATATTCACGTCGAGCAAGATCACGGCGAATTCCTGCTTCAGAACGAGCTTCAAAGCCTCCTCTCCCGACGAGGCCACAACAAGGTTTTGGTGGAGCTCTTCCAATATGCTGCAGTAGACAAGCCGGTTGGCCGGCAGATCATCCACGAGAAGGATGTTTTCCATGCGTCCTCCTTGCGGGGTAGATTCTATCGCCATTGGTGCCACCGGTTCATAAGCGGTTGAGGGCGACATTGGTTTATCCCAGGTCAACGATGCAGCCAGGCGCGCAACGCGGTCATCATCTGCTCAGTATCGACGGGCTTAGACAAGTAATCCCACGCGCCGGCCTCCAAGCATTTTTCACGGTCTCCCTTCATCGCCTTCGCGGTGACGGCAATGATGGGCAAGTTCTTTAGATGGGAAATCTTGCGGATTTCCTGAATCGTCTCCATCCCATCCATTTCTGGCATCATGATATCCATGAGGACGATGTCGAAATCAGGATCCTTTTCGAGGATATTGATCGCCTCCCGTCCGCTATCAGCCGATTGGATCGTCATCTGGTACTCTTCCAGAACGCTGGTGAGGGCGAAAATGTTGCGCGCGTCGTCATCAACGATCAGGACTTTTTTACCCGCCAGCAGTTTGTCCGACTGATAAAGATCGATGAGTTTCTTACGCTGACCTTCGGGTAAGGATTCCACCTTGCGGTGCAGGCAGAACATGAGAACATCCAGCAGCCGATCCGGGGACCGCACGACCCGCACGAGGCAGTTTTCATTCCGCCGCCGAAGGGCGGTTTCGTCGATTTCGTCGTGGCCATAGATGATGACGGCCAAGGGGCTGTAAAGACCTTCTGTCTCGCCGGTCGGTCGCTTCAGCTCCGGGATGATGTCGAGCGCATCCGAATTCAGAATGACGCAATCGAATGTCTGTCGGCGCAGCTTTTTAAGCGCAAGGGCTTCTGTGTTGGCTGTAACGACTTCCAGATTATCGATCTTGAGAGCTTCCACCACTTCCACCCGACGCTTGGCGACACCGTCGACGACAAGCACGGTTCTTTTGTCACGGCTGTTGTAATCAGCCAGCGCATCCATCAAGGCGTCAAGAACGTCGCGCTTTTGGATGGGCTTGGTCACGAAAGTGAGGGCGCCCGAGGTCAGAGCACGTTCACGCGACTCGTCGGTCGAGATGACGCATATCGGGATGTGCCGTGTCGTTACATCGTGTTTCAAACGTTCAAGAACGCGCCAGCCTTGCATATCCGGCAGATGGATATCGAGCAGAATGGCGTCCGGCTTGTAATCGGCTGTCAGTGCCAGAGCGGCGGCTCCGAGCGAGGTTACCAGCGCCTTGCAGCCTTTTTCGCGAGCCGTTTCGAGCAGGAATCTGGCGAAACCTGAATCGTTTTCCACGATAAGCACAACGCGATCGGCGGGCTGAATGGCATCCCGATCATCACCGATTTCGTTAATAAGGTGCCCATGATCGGTGTCGATGGCAGGTTCGATCGGAAGGAGTTTCATGTCCGCAGGACCGGGGAGCAAATTGGTAGGCAGGCCCGGCTGTTCCAAACGCTTTGGAAACGCCTCGATACTGCCGAGTTGCTTACGCGGACGCTGCGTATAGGTCACAGGAAGATACAACGTGAACGTGCTGCCG
>JALYJG010000303.1 GCA_030775365.1 Pseudomonadota bacterium | reverse complement strand
TCCCGGAAGAGATCGGGTGGGACTCCCCTATAGTGGACCGCCAGCGTCGTTTTCATATCCGTGACGCGGAATCGAATATCGCCTCCGTTTTTCTCGAGACTCCCCTTTTCGACGAGGCCACCGAGCCGAAAATGTCGGGCGGCCGCGCATTCCGGACAACGTCCGGCCGTGACATCGCTCGGGGTGCGGAAATAGGATATGTTATCTCTCAACGCAAAAAGCGTCAGGCCGGTCGCCAAACCCAGTCCGGACATCGCCATAAGGAGAGCATAAAGCCGTAACCGCCGCCGGGTCATCCGGATATTTCGCGTCTTTGCCGAAGCGCAAGCCATTCGTTGCGCCGCTTTCTTGCCTGACGCAAGGTGACCACCAAAAAGACAAGTAGTGCCACGGCCGCCAGCGCATAAGCCGCAATCACATAGCCTGCCTCAGCATTTTCAACATCGAAGACCATGGCGCAAAACTAGCCGGAAAAACAGGGCGAGGAAAGCGGCGTCGTGATGGCTTCCTGCCGACGGACACCTGCCAACCTGCCCCGACTGTCGTCCCGACTGTTGATCTCTGGGGGTCGCGCGGCCCCTCAGCAAGATCGATTTGCTTTCACGTCGGGAACGGCCTTAAAATGCTGGGCTATATATAAGGATGCTATTGAAACGGCAAAGCCGACCCAACCGTGACGGCGGACCTTGAGCTCAGTGCCGTGTCGTCCCAACTCCTGGCGCATGAGTCAGGATCTGGCGTCGGCGCTTAGCAGTAACGCGTCGGCCGCAGAAGCCGAGGGTCTCAATCCAATCCTTGGATTTGCGCGACGCTTCGATAGTGAGCATATGGGGCCGTAGAACGCTTAAGGCCCAACCGGAATGGCGAAGACCGTCCCGGGTCAGCTTGTTATAAGGGGGTAGATGTGCCGGAAGTCGAATATCAGGCGATGAAATTGTCCGATCTCAAACAGCGCGCGGCGCCCGACACGCGAGGCGGGGGCAATGATCCCGCGGCCCAAACCGAGCTGGCGGTTCGTTATCTCGAGGGCCTTGGTGTTCGTCAAAGCTTTGAGCGAGCGGTCCAATGGGCGCGCCGAGCGGCCGAGCAAGGCTATAAGCCGGGCAAGCTCCGTTATGCGGAATTTGTCGACGCTGGTCTTGGCATAGCCAAAGACAAGGCATGGGCGTTCATGGCGTGTGCCGAGACCCTGTGTGGCTGGACGGATCCCGAAGGAAAACGGGACCGGCGAATCGGCCGCATTCTTCTCGCGGACGCTCTTATAGAATCCAGGAGCGTAAAACTGTTTGAGCGTGCCGGCGCCGTGATCGAACTTCGGGACGGAACAGGTATTAGCTTAAGCACCAACATGACCGTGCAAGCCCTCGCCAGAGATTTCATGATTTCTGCGAGCACACTTTTTTCCGCGAAACGCTCGATGGCAACTGACGACAGAGCTTTAGCGATGGCCTTCCTCGACGAATTATTCGGCCAGGCGAAGGTTGAAGGCTCGCCAGACGCGGGCTTGCGCCTCTCCTTCCCCGATCGCAGCGAACTGACAATCACGCGTTCGGGCCAAAAACCGTATCGGCCGACGCCCCCGCCGGACTTGATCAACTGAAGCCTATTCCACCCTTGGGCGCAGGTGGTTGATGGTCGGGAATGGGATCACGATGGCTTCCTTGTCAAATCGCTGCTTCAGGCGAAGAAGAAACATGCGGCGCACCTCACGTTGCATACCGGGTTTGGTTCTCTGGCGCGACCGTATGGTGATCGAATAATCGCCGAAATGTTCGACGCCCAGCACTTCGACGGGTTCGAGAATAAGGCTGCCATAGGTAGGGTCTTTTAGCAGATCCCGGCTGACCGCCCTGATAACCTCCATCACATGTTCGAGGTCGCTATCATAGGCGACGCCAACATCCATAAACGCGTATGAAAAATCACGCGTCATATTGGTGATTTTCGAAACTTCGCTGAAGGGCATGATATGCAGGGCGCCGTTCTCATCACGCAGGCGAATGGTGCGGACGCTGATGGCTTCGACATTTCCCTGATGATCGCCAATTTTAACCAGATCGCCAACAGCAATGATGTCTTCGAGGACGATAAAAAG
>JALYJG010000302.1 GCA_030775365.1 Pseudomonadota bacterium | reverse complement strand
AAACTCGGTGTTTGTACCGGCTAGAAAAATAAAGCTCGGTTCATTGTAGGTGGCTGACACGATCTTTAGGTCTGGGCAAGTTTGCGCGCTGCGTGCGAGGGCGACGATATCCCGGGAGAGCCAAACATGTTGCAGGCCAGGCAATGTCGTCGTGAAAGTACAAGTCGTGAATAAAAGACTTCCGGCCGTCAGGCAGATCACGCTGTCCCCCCGGCGCCGGAACAGGAAAAAAACACCGCCCCCCAACGCAATCAGCAGGAGGGCGCCGGCCGCCATTTGCGCGCAGTTCCACTCGTGATTGATCATATAGGGGCCAAGCGCAAATAACAGCGCCAATCCGGTCCCGACCATGAGCCAGATCCCGATGGCCAAGGGGGGGATCCATCGCCAGCGACGCTCGCCCAAGGCAGGAAAACCGTCTGTCAGCGCCTTAGCTGACAGCATGGCAATAGCCGGGTAGGCGGGAAGGACATAGTGAGGCAGCTTGGTGAGCGATATTTCGAAAACGATCCAGGCCGGCACGATCCAGCCGAGACAGAACGAAACTGCCTGATTGCGTCTTTGCTTCCATGTGTCGGGTATCGCCAGCAATCCGAAGAGCGAGGAAGGAAAAAAAATGGCCGGAAAAACGAGGAAATGGAGTCCGGGCGGCATGATGCCGCGGAACTCGCCATGGAACAGTTTGGCGGAAAGATCGTGACCGGCCGATTGCCGCAAAAATGTGCCGTGGCTCGCAACGTTGATTGCAATCAGCCAAGGTAAGGTCAGCACGAGCACGTAAGGAATGCCTATCGTCGGCTTAAGACAAGAAAACCACGACAGATCCCTATCGGCCAGCCGTAGCCAGAGCAAAGTGGATGCCACCACTAAAATAACGATGGGACCTTTAATGAGAATTCCAGCGCCGACCGCGGTCCAGAACATGAGCAAATTTCCATAACTGCCAATTCTTGTCATGTAGGCGCGCGCCAGGGCCCATTGCGCGACCAGGACAGTGGCTAACAATGTGGCGTCGGTCTTTGCCTGTCGAGCCTCAACATTCAAAACCAGACATCCGGCCAGCATGGACGCCGCCAAAAATCCAGCCACGGGCCCGAATAAGATGGATCCCAGGGCGGCCGTCACAAGCACCGAGATTACGGCCGAGACCAGCGATGGTACGCGATACGTCCAAATGTCGGTCAAGTGCCCGGGATTCAAAATGTGGACGCTCAGAGCTTGAAGCCAGTAAATGCCGATCGGCTTTTTGTACCTCGGCTCCTTTTGAATGCGTATGTCGATGTAGTTCCCCGTTTCGACCATCTGCTTCGAGGCCTGGGCGAAAGAGGATTCGTCCCTGTCGGTGGCCGGCAAACTCGTGAGCCCGGGCATAAAAAACGCCAAGGAAAGAATAAGCAGAAACACATAGGCGGCCCGGCTCAGATCGTTTCGATCTGCCGTAAAGAACGCACGGGGTAGAGACGTTGGTGGCTTAAGCATCCGGGCGGCGTTTATGGGTCCGGATGAAATAAATGTTGCGCAGATAAATGAACACGCCGAGGCCTTGACCGACGATAAACACCGGGTCGTGCTTGTGAAGCGCATAGAGGAACACGATGATCCCGCCGCCCAGACTGAAATACCAAAAGGCCTCGGGCATGACGCTTTTCTTGGCTTTCTCGCTGGCCAGCCATTGGTAGAGAAAGCGCATCATAAAAAGGCTTTGGCCGAAAAAGCCGATGAGCGTCCAAAGGTCGAGCTGTCCGGCCAGCCAGGCGGTTACATTCTGCATCCGAACCTCTTGGTTGCCTCAATACCGATCTCAGTTTATAACTTCGCTTCATCGGAATGACGAGGGTCAAGGTGTTGCGTCCAAGCATAATTGGCACGGGTGTTGCTTTCCGGTTGATGGCTGCTACAGGCCTTCTGGCCCTGATCGGGGCCATGGTGGCATGGGCCGCTGGATGACCATTTCTCTCCGTAACCTGTCTTGCGGCTACGACCGGCACCCGGCCGTGCACCATTTGAGCGGCTCATTCGCTCCGGGTTCAATGACCGCCATCGTGGGTCCCAATGGCGGCGGTAAAAGCACCCTTCTGAAAGCTGTTGTTGGGTTCCTC
>JALYJG010000301.1 GCA_030775365.1 Pseudomonadota bacterium | reverse complement strand
AATAAGAATTTCGAGGAACCCCTTTTTCGCCGTATGCTGGTCAATCAACTCATAAAGCCTGTGCCCATCAATCGTAACGGTGCTGCCGTTTGAGCCCTTGTCGGCGTCCGCGCCCGCATCGCTGCCGGGTGCGCTGCCATTCAGCCTGAGGCCGATCTTGGCCTGCGCGCCAAACGAGGTTCCCATGACGATGAAGACTTTGCGGGCCTTGAAATGCAAGCGCAGCAAGCCGCCATTTTCCTGCGACGTAATCTTCTGCGCCTCCATTTTCCATGGACCCGCGAGCATCCATGTTTCCTCTGGCATAAACTGCGAATTCGGGTAGTTCATGACCGCATCATGCTTATAGACGGGCCTACCGGAACCCGGCACGACCCTGTTATACCCGAGATAAATCTCGGGCGTCTGATCCGCAGCGATGCCAGTTTCGGGCGCATGTGCATCGGTCGTCTTCGTCAGGCCCAGCAGGTAGCGGATGTTATTCTCGGTCGTGGCATAGCCGCCTTCCCCGAAATGGTGGTAGACGACCTGGCCTTCTTTATCGATCAAGTAATGGCCAGGCCAAAAGCTGTTATCGAAGGCCGTCCAGGTCGCCAGATCGTTGTCGACCGCAACCGGGTATTGAATGCCGTACTGCGTGATCGCCGCCTGGATATTATCGGTTTTCTTTTCAAATTCGAATTCCGGCGAGTGAACGCCTATGATCACGAGCCCCTTGTCCCGATAGGCTTCATCCCACGCCTTGAGGTAAGGGAGTGTGCGCACGCAGTTGACACACGAATAGGTCCAAAAATCGATCAGCACGACCTTGCCCTTTAACTCGGCCAAAGTCAGCGGGTCTGAATTGAACCAGTGTGTAATGCCCTTCAGTTCCGGAGCCGGATAAGAAATCGGCACGGCACCTTTGACTTCCTGCTGCAGGACCGGCATTTCCTCGGCCACATCGTGGTGCACCAGCCCCTTCAATCGGGCCGGGATGCCGCTGCCGAACGCCATAAAAACCACGGCAATAATAATGACAACTCCAAATATTTTGCGCACGACAGCCCCGTTGGTTGTAAAAAATTTTAGCCGGCTCATGATCGTTCTGCCCATGAGCGTTATAATCAGCATAGGCACGCTCGCCCCAATTGCAAAGGCCAGCGTCACACAAACGCCCTGCAGGTCCGTTTGCTGCCGGATGACCTGCACGAGCACAGTCGCCAGTATAGGCCCGGCGCAAGGCGTCCAGACAAGGCCGATCAAGGCTCCGATCGAAACACCACTCAGAAATCCCCCTTGCGCCTGGGTTCCCACCCGGCTGCCCAGCTCGGCCGCACCTTGCGTCAGACTGCTGAACATTTCCGACAAAGTTTCCGACAGCAGGACCAAACCGAAGAGCAGCAGCAATATGAGCGAGCCATATTTGATGAGGTCAAGGTCGATATGCAGCGCGTTGACGAGCGCGCGGGAGCCAAGAACAAACAGGCTAAAGGCGATCACAAAGCCGGTGATGATGCCGTACGGCCTTTTCCGTCCCCCGTCGATCGAGCTCGACAGGATCAACGGCAAGACAGGCAGAATGCAGGGCGAGGCGATGAGCGCAAGCCCTTCGAGAAAAGCCAGGCCTATTTCCGGTGCTTTCATCGTTTAAGCCTTTTCGGGAACAAATTTGAGCGCTACGCCGTTATTGCAATAACGCAAGCCGGTCGGCTGGGGCCCATCGTTGAAAATATGCCCCTGATGCCCGCCGCAGCGCGCACAATGATACTCTGTCCGCGGCAGTAGCAGCTTATGATCGGTTTTGGTCTCTATATGCCCGGGCAGGACGTCAAAGAAACTTGGCCAGCCCGTACCGCTGTCGAATTTAGCGGTTGAGGGAAACAACGGCAGATCACAGGCAAGGCAAGCAAAGGTCCCGGCACGATGCTCATTGAGCAGTGGGCTCGTGAAAGCCCGCTCCGTTCCTTCATGGCGTAGCACCTCATAGGCCTCGGGCGGCAACAGCGCTTTCCATTGCTCATCGGTCTTTGTTAGTTTCTCAATCGCCGCTTCCGCCGCCATGGCACGCATTATCCCCAACGGGCGCAGAAAGGGAAAAAAGAAGGCCCCAATAATCCCTTGCAGAAGACGGCGT
>JALYJG010000300.1 GCA_030775365.1 Pseudomonadota bacterium | reverse complement strand
GGTTTAAGGGGACGCGCCAGCAGTTCGGCCACCGCCCCATCGATATCGGCGTTGCGGTTCAGAATGGCATCAACCGCCGCCACGATGGGCATATCGATGTGATGTTTTTCGGCCAAAGCCCTGGCCGCTGCGGCGGTCGTCACGCCCTCAGCTACGCTCGCGCGCCCCTTAAGGATATCGGCGAGCGTTTTGCCTTGGCCCAAGGCAATGCCGACCGAAGTATTGCGCGATTGGGCACTTGAGCATGTCAGCACGAGGTCGCCAAGGCCTGAGAGGCCCATCAGCGTCTCGGCCCGGGCGCCGAGCGCAATACCGAGCCGCATGATCTCGGCCAGACCCCGCGTGATGATGGCAGCGCGCGCGTTCTCGCCCATAGAGCGGCCGGCGACGATGCCGCAGGCGACAGCAAGAACGTTTTTGACGGCGCCGCCGATTTGTGCGCCGATAACATCATCGCTTCTATAAACCCGTAAAGCTGGCGCGGCCAGCGCCGCCGCGAGACCCTCGCCGAGAGCCTTGTATTTCGTTGCCAAGGTTAGGGCGGCGGGCAGCCCCCGCGCGACTTCCGAGGCGAAGCTTGGTCCGGACAGAATAGCCAAAGGATGGCGCGGCAACTCCGCGGCTACGATTTCACTCATTAAGGCAGAAGTCTGTTGTTCGATGCCTTTGGCGGCGACAATAACGACATTTGTGTTGTCGCCGGCGACCTCGGTTAATGCCTGGCAGGTGGCGCGAACACGCTGCGCCGGCACAGCCAAGATCCACCCGTCGCACTGCGCAAGATCGGCAAGGCGCGTCGTCGCGCGCAGACGCTTGTCAAGCTTGATGCCCGGCAGATGAATATTATTTTCGTTGGTTTCATTGACGGCATGCATAACCTCAGGCGCATGCGCCCAAAAAGTCGTCTGGCGCCCGGCGCTGACAAGCGAGGCCGCTAAAGCCGTGCCCCAGGCGCCGGCGCCTATGATGCCCAAATGCTGAAAGGATGGCTGAGGCATATCCCGCCCTCGGTTGTTGCGAATAGATGTTGCGAATAGTTGTTGTGTAGATCGTCCTTGTCGCTAACGCGTTCCGGCGCCCGTTGCAACTGCCGAAGAGGAATCCAGCGGCCAACGCGGCCGGGCTGCCGTATCGAGGCCGTCTTTTTGGCCGCTCCGGAGCCGTTCCAGGCCCGCCCAGGCCACCATGGCTCCGTTATCCGTGCAAAGAGCCAAGGGCGGCGCAATGAAGGGCAGGCCTAAAGGCGCCATGAGCGCCGTGAGACGGTGGCGGATCGCTTGGTTGGCTGCAACGCCGCCGGCAACGACAAGGGCCGTGATCTCCTGCCCTTCCTCCTTCAGCATATGAAGCGCATTCTGCACGCGGTCGGCTAAAATATCCGCGATCGCCGCCTGCAGGCTTGCGGCTGCATCAGCAACAAAGCTCGGTGATTTTTCGGTCGAGCCGGTTTGGCTCACAAGAACGCGCAAAGCGGTTTTAAGGCCAGAGAACGAAAAATCGCAGCCCTTGCGCCCAAGCAGCGGCCTTGGCAAAGCGAATGCCTTAGCGTCGCCCTGTTGCGCGGCCTGCTCGATCAAGGGACCGCCCGGATAGCCAAGCCCCAGCAGTTTGGCACCTTTGTCGAAACATTCGCCGACAGCATCATCGATCGTTCCCCCGAGACGACGGTAATCGCCGATCGCGCGCGCTAAAAGTATTTGGCAATGGCCGCCCGACACCAAAAGCAGCAAATAGGGAAATGCGACTCCATGCGACAAGCGCGGCGAAAGTGCGTGGGCCTCCAAATGATTGACAGCGATGAAGGGCAGGTCGCACACGGCCGCGATCGCCTTGCCCATCATGGCCCCCACCATGACGCCGCCAATAAGCCCTGGCCCGCAGGTAGCGGCAATACCGGCCAGGTCCTCAAGGGCGAGGCCAGCCTCATCGAGCGCGCGGCGCACCATTCCGTCCAAATGATCGAGATGCGCCCTGGCCGCTATCTCCGGAACCACCCCGCCATAAGGCGCGTGCTCCTCAAGTTGCGTGGCGACGCAATTGGCGAAAATCTTTCTGTCGGATCCCACGATACCGACAGCGGTTTCATCGCAACTGGTTTCAAGGCCCAGAACAAGCA
>JALYJG010000299.1 GCA_030775365.1 Pseudomonadota bacterium | reverse complement strand
CCCTCCTTACGACAATCGTGTAGATGCCTGCCGCGTTACCAGAAAATAGCACCTTACGGCTGTTCTGAACGCTCACCCCGAATTATCCGCGTTTCGGGGAATGTGCCGTCAGTGGAAATGCTCGATCATTGACTTTAGCGTAATCGTTGCGCTTGGTGGAGAAACGCTTCGATAAGTAAAGTTTTTACTCGAAATTGAATGTAACTTTTTATATTGGGGAAAATGGTGCGTTCACCGTCACGGATGCCGACGCAAGGGACCGCTCGAGTTCTCCTCGTTGAAGATGAAATCCTCATCCTCATGGCCTTGGCCCTTCATCTGCAAAGCGCCGGCTTCGACGTGATTGAAGCTCACGGCTCCAGCGACGCCTTCCAAATTCTGCAGTCTCGAGCCCGTCTCGATCTTATGGTCACGGATGTAAATATGCCCGGCCCCATGAATGGCATCGACCTCGTCGACCAGGCGCGGAAACTGAGACCTGAGATGAAAGTGATAATGGCTTCAGCCAAGGACTACCGCAGCGAGGCTGAGGTAAGAAACGTGTCTTTTTTCGCGAAACCCTATGCTGTCAAGGCTGTCGCGTCCGAAATTACCCGGTTACTGCAGGAGCCCGCCCCTACACGGGACGGCGCACAGTTCGCTAAGCGCGCCAATCCAAAAGTTAATCTGGACTAGTCAAGATAACAATCCTGCGCCAGAAACGACGCTCGTGCTTGGCGACGGGAGCCTTCGCCGGGAGGGCGGCCGGTCGATCCTGTTGGCGCCGTTCATTTGGCCGTTCCTTGCGCAGAAAAGGGGTCTCGCAGACTTATGCGCTCACTGTGGACGCAGGCCTTTTAAAAGCTTAAACGCGTCATTGAGTTTTTTAGGTCTTTCCAATGAGACGCTTTGAAAGGCTGAGACCAACGATGCAGCAATGCCATCCGCTCCGGGTGCGACGGGTCGTGGCACTGTGAGGGTGTCGCCTGTCTCATAAAATGATGCGGTTATTTCCGTGACACCTTTTCTGATACCGGTAGCGTAAAAATTTGTCAGCTCCACAGCCTCCCGCGTAATCCTTTCCCGGGCCGCAAATGCGTCGTTGTCAAATTCTTTAAGCATAAAGGCGGAATAGCCTTTTTTGACGCAATAGACGATCGCATTTGCGACCAGCTCCTCCCGCCGTTGTAAGGATAGTCCACTGAGCGCGTCGCTCCCGCTCTCTTGCGGTATAAGATCTTCCGGATAACTCATGCTCAATCTCCATGCCGGTCACGGGCTACTCGGACCCGGTGCAAATTTACTCAGTCCTTGTTTATGATACTTTTTTTGAATGCTTTAACATTGTTCGATGCGCATTGCCACCGTGGCCTACCGGAAGGGCCGCCAAAATATTGAGGCCTTGCCATGCGCCAGCCTTAGGCAGCGTCCCCGCTATTTCTTAACCGTCGGCCGAGGGGCGCGGTGACCCAACGGTTTCGGAGACAAATCGGCTGTTAAGGCTGTTAAGCATTGCCCGAGCGGACAATTTGCATTTGCCGCCGGTTATTTGGCATTGGAGCGAAAAAATACGGCGATATCCTCTAATACGGGCACATCATCCGGGTTAAACCATGATAGGTCACCTACGAGGTCCGTGTGACCCACGTTATGGTAAATCTTTGTTTCGACCCTGCCGCCTTTCTGCCTGATGCTGCGCTCAAGCACTTCCAGGTTCGCGTACTTAACCGTCGTGTCCGAGTCCCCATACAGCAGAAGCATCGGCGGTTGCTTGCCATCAATAAAGGTCGTGACGCGCATATTCGGATAATTGCTCGGCGGCCCGAACATGTCTTCGAGATCGGGCTCATCAGGCGTGAAAGCGTAGGGGCCGGCGAGGCCTACAAAATCATGAATGACGGCCGATCTTTCTTTTCCCGCCGTGGCGAGGTACCTGGCATCGGCTGCCAGCAACGCCCCTATATGCGCGCCCGCCGAATGTCCGGCCACATGAATACGGGCCGGGTTGCCACGATAAGTGGCGATGTGGTCATAAGTCCATGCTAGCGCTTTGGCTCCGTCTTGGACAAAAGTCGGAAAATGCACGTCCGGATATTTTCTGTAATCCGGGATCACGACGATGAAGCCTTTTTTTGCGAACGCCGCAGCCACAAATCGGTAGTCCTC
>JALYJG010000298.1 GCA_030775365.1 Pseudomonadota bacterium | reverse complement strand
AGCCGCGTTCGGATCGTTCATCGCGGACCAAAGGACTGGTTCCGAAGCCATCCACCTATCAACGTTGGCTGAGGTTTGGCCGCTAAGTTAATCCAGGAAAGGCAGTCGTAGATGTCCATCCAAATTTTGATGCCCGCTCTTTCGCCGACCATGACCGAGGGCAAGCTTTCCAAATGGCTTAAAAAAGAAGGGGACGCCGTCAAGGCGGGACAGGTCCTAGCGGAAATTGAAACCGATAAAGCGACCATGGAGGTCGAAGCCGTTGACGAAGGCACGCTCGGCAAGATCCTCGTGCCTGCAGGCACGGAAAATGTCCAGGTCAATGCCCCAATCGCGATTCTGCTGGAAGAAGGCGAGAAGGTCGAATCGCTCAAGGATGCTCCTCCCGTTCCCGCGAAAACGGCGACCGCGAAAGCCGAGAAGGTCAAGAGCGATACGAAGCCAGCGCTATCGGTTGTCACCTCGGCCGAGGCACCGAGCCCCGCCTCTCAGGGCGATGAGAAGCGCTATGATAAGTTCGTCAAGCAGACCGTGCGCGAGGCCCTGCGGGACGGCATGGCCGAGGAAATGCGCACGAACCCCAATGTGTTTCTCATGGGGGAGGAAGTCGCACAGTACCAGGGGGCCTACAAGGTCAGCCAAGGCCTGTTGCAGGAGTTCGGCGATAAGCGCGTGATCGACACGCCGATCACTGAAATGGGGTTCGCTGGCCTCGGCGTCGGCGCGGCCTTTGGGGGGCTCTACCCGATCGTCGAGTTCATGACGTTCAACTTTGCCATGCAGGCGATGGATCAAATTATCAATTCGGCGGCCAAGACGCTTTATATGTCGGGCGGGCAGATGGGTTGCCCCATCGTTTTCCGCGGGCCCAACGGGGCTGCGTCGCGCGTGGCTGCTCAGCATTCGCAGTGCTACGCCAGCTGGTACGCGCATATTCCCGGTCTCAAAGTCGTTGCGCCTTACGATGCGGCGGACGCCAAGGGTCTCATTAAGTCAGCCATTCGCGACCGTAACCCCGTAATCTGCCTTGAACATGAGCTCATGTATGGATCGTCCTTCGATGTGCCGGATGATCCCGATTTCACGGTTCCCATTGGCAAGGCGCGCATCATGCGGGAAGGAAAGGACGTAACCATCGTTGCTTTTTCGCGCATGGTCGGCTTTGCGTTGGATGCGGCGGCGAAACTTGCGGAAGAGGGGATCGACGCTGAAGTCATCAACCTTCGCTCCCTGCGGCCGCTCGATACCGCGACGATCGTGGAGAGCGTCAAGAAAACCAACCGCCTCGTCTCGGTGGAAGAGAGCTGGCCCTTCGCCGGGATCGGATCGGAAATGGCGGCCTTAATGATGGAGCAGGCGTTCGACTACCTCGATGCGCCGGTGGTCCGCGTCCACGGCAAGGATGTGCCTTTGCCCTATGCCGCCAATCTCGAGAAATTAGCTCTCGTACAGCCCGATAACATCGTCGAGGCGACCAAATCCGTTTGTAACCGCTAGCCGGGTCCGGTTTGTGCAAAAGCTATTCATCCTTTTTTGCGCAGTTTCGCTGATGTATGGAGGCGGCGCCTGCGGGCAGGAGGTCGCGGACGGTCGGAAAGAATTAATACTGCCAAAAGACGAGATCATGCCGCGCATACAGAAAATGGCCGACAAAATGCCGGGTGAGTGGCTGGCTTGCTTAGATTCTTCTGATTGCGGCCTGGTATCGTACAATTGCATGCATGAGGCTTTGGCGGTCAATAAGCCCCACCTGGCCGAGGCGCAGGCCGTCATATGCCGTACCGAGCTTTGTTCTTGGATGCAATGTGCTCCGGCTGTGTACAAATTTTCTGCGGCATGTGAAAAAGGCCTGTGTGTTACCAAGCCCGAACTGTTTTGAGTTCCCTTAGCTAGAGTTGTCTTCATGCCCATACAGATCCTCATGCCGGCCCTGTCGCCCACGATGACCGAAGGCAACCTCGCCCGATGGCTAAAAAAAGAAGGTGACACGGTAAAGCCAGGGCAAGTGCTGGCTGAGATCGAGACCGATAAGGCGACCATGGAGGTCGAAGCGGTCGACCAGGGGACCATTTTAAAAATTCTCGTTCCTGGCGGCGCGCAGGGAATCAAGGTCAACGCGCCTATCGCTGTCCTGCTCGAAGAAGGTGAAGAGAACATGACCC
>JALYJG010000297.1 GCA_030775365.1 Pseudomonadota bacterium | reverse complement strand
CGGCAGCCGAGCTCATCAATCAGTTTGGAGATCTCGAAACCCTTCTGAGCCGGGCCGGCGAAATCAAGCAGCCGAAACGCCGCGAGTTGCTGATCAAGCATGCCGAGGACGCGCGCATTTCAAAGCAGCTCGTGTTGCTCGATGCGGACGCGCCCTTGCCTCTGCCGCTGGCCGAGCTTAAGCGCCGGGACGGACATAGAGAGGACTTGATTGCGTTTCTGCGCACGCAAAACTTCAAGTCATTGCTGGCGCGGCTCGGGGCCGAGGCGGCCGCCCCCCCGCCGGCCACCACAGGAAAACTTGCCGGCCAATTGCTGGAAGAGGTGCCAGACACGGGCGAGGCCCCAGGGGTAGACGCCCTCAAGGATGTCGCGCGCAATTATGAGTTGGTGCAGGATTTGGCACGCCTCAGATGGTGGGTGGAGGCGGCGCGGGCAACAGGACATGTGGCCCTCGATACGGAAACCGATTCGCTGACCGCGAGCACGGCCAATCTCATAGGTATTTCTCTGGCCATCGAGCCGGGCCAGGCTTGTTACATTCCGCTCGGTCATGTTGATCCCAAGGCCATGCCGAGCAATGGCGGCTTCGTATTCGAAGCTTTGGACGCTCCGCTACAGATAGCGAAAGCGGTGGCGATTGAGGAGTTGAGAGCCCTGCTCACGGATGCCGCTGTCCTTAAAATCGGGCATAACCTCAAATTCGATATGCAAGTGCTGCAGCAGCATGACCTCAAGATCTCGCCCTATGACGACACGATGCTGCTTTCTTATGTGCTTGGGGCGGGCGCGCATGGGCACGGGCTTGACCAACTGGCGGAAATGCATTTCCGCCACAAAATGATTTCCTACGGCGAAATCACCGGCACCGGCAAAAATAAGATCAGCTTCGATCGCGTGGCTCTCGACAAAGCCACCCAGTATGCCGCCGAGGACGCCGATTTCACGTTACGTCTTTGGCGTCTGCTCAAACCGCAGATCGCCCAGCACCACGTCACGAGAGTTTACGAGCGTATCGAGAAACCCTTGGTGCCGGTTGTGGCCCTCATGGAAACGACAGGCATTCGCATCGATCCCGAAATCCTGCGCGCACAAAGTGGCGGCTTCACGACGCGCTTACAGAAGCTTGAAGAGGAGATCCATAAGCTGGCCGGCAAGCCTTTTAACGTGGGCTCGCCCAAACAACTGGGGGATGTTCTCTTTGGCGAGCTCGGCCTGCCCGGCGGCAGCAAAGGCAAAACGGGCGCTTATTCGACAAGCGTCGACGCGCTCGAACCGCTGGCCGATCAGGGGTACGAAATTGTCGGCAAAGTGATGGACTGGCGCGGCGTCGCCAAGCTCAAATCCACCTACACGGACGCCCTGCCCGCGCAGATCGATGCCAAGACCGGCCGGGTGCACACATCTTACTCGCTCGTAGGCGCAGCCACCGGCCGCTTATCGTCGACCGATCCCAATCTGCAAAACATTCCCATACGTACGGAAGATGGCCGTGCCATTCGCCGCGCCTTCGTCGCCAATGAGGGCTTCAGGCTCCTGTCCGTAGATTATTCGCAGATCGAGCTGCGGCTGGCGGCTGAGATCGCGGATATTAAGGCGCTCATCCAGGCCTTTCACGACGGCGTGGACATTCATGCCCTGACCGCCAGCCAGGTTTTTGGCATCCCGCTGAATGAACTGCCGGCGGAGAAACGACGGGCTGCGAAGGCCATCAATTTCGGCATCATCTACGGCATCAGCGGTTTCGGGCTCTCGAAGCAGATCGGCATTACGCCGAGCGAGGCCAATGAGTTTATTCGCAAATATCTCGATCGTTTCCCCGAGTTGCGCGATTGGATGGAAACAACGAAAGAGTTCGCGCGCAAGCATGGCTATGTCGAGACGTTGTTCGGGCGCCGCATCCATATTGCCAGCATCGGGGACAGCAATCACGCGCGCCGCTCAGGCGCCGAGCGCGCCGCCATTAACGCACCATTGCAAGGCACCGCAGCCGATATCATGAAGCGAGCCATGATCCGCGTCGGCCCCGCGCTCACGGAAGCTGGGCTTGGGGCGCGCCTTTTGTTGCAGGTGCACGACGAGCTTGTTTTTGAAGTGCCACAGGCTGAAATGGAAGCCACCATTCGCATTGTCACCGATGTCATGCAGAACGCGCCTCGCCCG
>JALYJG010000296.1 GCA_030775365.1 Pseudomonadota bacterium | reverse complement strand
CGATAATATCATGAACGACCAGCGTAAGGTCATTTACGATCAACGCCGCGAGATCATGGCGTCGGCCGATGATGGCGAGACGGTGCGTGAATTGCGTGAGCAAGTCGTTCATAACCTGGTGGCGCGCGCCATTCCGCAGCACTCCTATGCCGAACAGTGGGATTTGGCGGGTTTGGCGGAGCGGGCAAAGGACATCCTGGCGCTCGATCTCCCCATTGATGTCTGGGCCAAGGAAGACGGTCTTAATGAACACGAGATTGAGCAGCGCATCCTGAAGTTGGCCGATGCCAAAGCGGCTGACAAATTTTCGCTGCTGACGGACGAAGCACGCCGTCGCGGCGAAAAAGCCGCGTTGCTGAGTGTCCTGGACCAATCCTGGAAAGAACATTTGCTGGCGCTGGATCATTTGCGTCAGGGCATTCATTTGCGCGGTTACGGTCAACGGGACCCACTGAACGAATATAATCGCGAAGCGTTTGGTCTTTACAACCTGATGCTCGAAGCTATCCGGGAGGATGTGACGCGGACGCTGATGCGCAGCGAGGTCCGGCTGCCGTCACTTGAAGATATCATGTCGCGGCGTCCGCCTGAGATGCAGGAGGTTCATGACGAAGCCCCCGATCTTCTCGCGCCCTTCGGCGGCGAGCCTCTGCCGCAGGGCATGGTCTTGCGCCATCCCGCGGCCGCCGGGCCGCAGGCCCCTCGTATGCCCGTGTCTCAGCCGATACAGAACGTCTCTGACGCTAAGAACCCTGATACCTGGCACCAGACGCCGCGCAACGCGGCTTGCCCCTGCGGTTCCGGCAAGAAATACAAGCATTGCCACGGCACCACCGCTTAGCAAGGCGCATAAAGGATATTAAAAATGGACGCAAAAGATTTACTGACAGTCGAAACCCTTTATCTTGTTAAGTCGGGTGCGTTCACGACCGACGAGAAGCCGGAACGCGTCATCGATTTTTTCCATCCTTCCGTTCTGACGACCCGGCCCTTTGGGAAGGAAAGCCCGGTCGCCGGTCAGATCATGGACCCTGCCACGAGTAATTGGGTACAGGTACTGCCGGAAGCCAGTGCCTCGGCGCCAAAACTGTCGAATATCTAATTTCTGTCGTTGGCCGATCTCAAGCTTTTGAACAAGGCTCTTGAGGTGTTCGATACAAAGGCGTATGCGGCCAAAGTGACCGACACTCGAGGGGAATCGGCTGCAGAGGCGCACGAATCGGTTTTAGCGATGGCGGAGAAGATGGACCGTCGTAAGAAGATTTTCGCCGACCTCCTGAAAGATATGGAAGCCGTCCAGTTAAACGGACGGCCCAGAAAGACATCGTCGCGAGGCGCCAGTTTTGTCGCCGATGCTTTTTTACTAGCGCCCGACCGCGCCGGCATAATGACGAGCCATGAAGTCGATGTCCTCGAGCGGTATCAAAAGGCCGTCGATCGCATCGAAAAGCACTTTCGCGCTGTGCAGGCCGATATCACTATCGAGGCGGATGCCGGCACCAATGCGCCGCCGAGGATCCTCGTCGCCTTTGCCGCCAGTGCGACAGTCTTTCAAGAGCGCGTCACGGCCGCACGCGCGAAACTCGCGATTCCGGTATCTGTTCCGGTCGATTTCGTCAATATCAGTCCCGCGGCGCCGGCAAGAAAAGCGCTGTCGATAAAGATCCCGCCGCAAGAGATTAAGGTAAGAAGGCGGCGCGGAACCGGCACCGCGGCCGTAAAAACAGCGAAGGCGAGGCTCGCTTCACAGGGCGCTGTTGGGCATAGTCCGGCTCCGGCCCAAAGCGCGGATCGCCCTGCGCCTTCTAACCACCCATCGGTTTTAGTCTCCGAGCCGGCGGAAGGTGGGACTGTGCCGGCGGCCCAACCGTCAAGAGGTGTGAGGGAACGCGCCCGCGCTTTCCTGGAGGATTTGCGCAAGTAACTAGCGAGTTGTTTACACCATTGATGATGCGGCCAGGCTAGTAAGCATAATTCGCATCGCACATCGGCGCGAAGTTTAGGATTAGCTACCCTAACGCAATCGCCCTATAGAGGGTCTTACGGCCAACCTTGAACAGAGCGGCGACTTTCTGTCTGTCCTCGCCGTTGTCGATAAGCTTCCGAGCATGGGCGATTTGCTGCAATGAGAGCTTTGGTTTGCGCCCGAACTTGACGCCGCGATGCTGTGCAGCCTTCACACC
>JALYJG010000295.1 GCA_030775365.1 Pseudomonadota bacterium | reverse complement strand
ATCCTGGCCTATGGCGGGGCGCCGCTGAACGCGGTTTTTGCCGCTGACACTCATTTGCAACCAGGTCTGATGCGCATGGCGCTCGCGCCTTTTATGGGCGTGATATTACATCCGTTGGAGCCCACACTGCACTTGCCTAATTTGTCCGGACACTTTCTCGTTCTTGAAGGTAAGGTGGACGAGCTGATGCCGGAAAAGGCGCGAACGACCCTGCGTGATGCCGTGCCGGAGCCCAAAACAATTGTCGTCTTCGACGGCAATCATATGGGTGTGGGACCGGATAAGGCCGAGCTCCTGGCAAAGATCATCCGCACGAGCGAGGACTGGCTGATCAAAATGGGAGCGGTTAATCCCTTGTAATCGGTAGCTATTCGGTGTGTCTGAACAGCGTGGTTTACGGCGGTTTTGCTGACATTTTCCGCACGCAAATCTATTTTATCCCCGTAAACAAAGGACTTGCATCGTTCGCAACTCGGCTTAAACTTGGATTCGGCGGGTGAAACACTATTTGGCTCTTGCCACACCGGATCGGCAAATACCGCTTTTCCGGGGTTTTTCAGAACTCGCGCCGATCAACTTTTAACCAGGGAATCTTAAGCCATGGCCACAGCAACCTCACCGACCGTTACCCTGAAGCATATTTCGGCTGATCTCGCCGACAAGCACGATATGCCGAAGAAGACGATGAACTCGATCACCGAAGATCTGGTGTCGCATCTCGTCAAGAATTTGAAGAAGGGCAACCGCATCCGCATTGCGGGGCTTGGCATTTTGCAAGTACGTAAGCGCGCTGCACGCATGGGCCGCAACCCAGCGACTGGTGAAAGCATCTCGATTCCGGCGAAGAAGAAGATCGCCTTCCGCGCAAGCAAGGAACTAAAGGAAGCCGTAGGCAAATAATCCTCTGTTTTGAGGCTTTAAAGAGCGGCTTTGCAAAAAGCCGCTCTTTTTTTTATCATGGGGCATCCTGCCGATGAAAAAACCCCGATCAAAACACGACCTGCCGGAGACATTGACTGGTTTCGAAGAGAAGCTGGGCCTTACGCCTGCGCAGGCGAAGCAGCTTAAGGAACTCAAGAGCCCCCAGCAGATCCAAGACTACATCAACTCCATTCCTATTAATTTTGAGCCTGAAGGCGACACATGCCTTTCGGCGACCGAGGCGATACGCCAGCGCCGCGCGCATTGTATCGAGGGCGCGTTCATTGCCGCCTGCGCGTTATGGATGCATGGCCGGCCGCCGCTTCTTATGGACCTGAAAGCCCATGGCGATGACGACCATGTGGTTGCGCTTTATAAACACAACGGCTTCTGGGGCGCCATTTCGAAGAGCAACCATGTCTGGCTCCGGTGGCGCGACCCGGTCTACAGGACTTTACGTGAATTGGCCCTGTCCTACTTCCACGAATACGTTTCGCGCCAATCCAAAACTTTGTGGTCTTATTCCGCGTCCTTTGATTTGCGCCGCTTCGCCCCGGAAACCTGGATCAGCGGCAAGGAATCATGCTGGGCGATCGCGACCGCTCTGGACCAGGCGCGGCACTACCCGCTTATAACGGCCGCCCAGGCGCGCAACCTCCGCCACCGCGACCCGATCGAGATGCGGGCCGGTGAATTGGTGGACTTCAGAAAATCCGGTCAATAAAGCTGTGCGGCTTGGCTGGGTCCGGCGGCGGCGGCGTGTTTAGCTCGCCCACATTCCAGCCGCCGCCGAGTGCCTGAATGAGCGCGACGCTGGCGACCAGCCGGCTGTTCTCAACCGCTAAAGCATTCTCCTCGCTCGTCAGAGTTACAAGCTGCTGTGTCAGCACATTATTGTAAGGTGCAATACCTTGCTTATATTGGTTAAGCGTCAGCTGTTCGGCCTTGCGGGCGTCCGCGACGGTTGCGTGTTGCACCAGAGCCTGATCGCCAAGGATTCGCTGGGCGGCAAGATTGTCTTCCACTTGCTGAAACGCCGTCAGTACAGTCTGGCGATAATTGGCGACTGTCTGGTCATAGGTCGCTTCCGCCTGCTCAACGGCCGCTTCCCGGGCTCCAGCATCGAAGATCGTTTCCGCTACCGCAGGACCCACGGTCCAGAAGCTATTAGAGGCTTGTATGAACTTGCTCAACACCGTTCCCACAAAGCCATAAGACGCGGAAATCGAGAAATCGGGGAACCAGGCAGCTTCGGCCACACCAATC
>JALYJG010000294.1 GCA_030775365.1 Pseudomonadota bacterium | reverse complement strand
AAGTCGTCTCGCTTTGCAGAAAACACAGAATTCGGCGATCAAGGACTTTGCGCAAGAGATGGTCAACGATCATACGAAGGCGGGAAATGAGTTAAAGGAAGTTCTCTCCGCCTCCGATGCCAAATTGCCCCAGCCCAGCGCGGGGCTTGACGCCGCGCATCAGAAACAGATTGATCAGCTGAACAGTCTCTCGGGAACGGATTTCGACCGGCAATATGTCGCGATGCAGGTAACGGCGCATGACAACGCTGTGGCCCTATTCGACGACTATGCGAAAAGCGGAGATAACTCCGCTCTCAAGGCTTTTGCGTCGAAGACGCTACCGACGCTGCAGGAGCATAAAGCCCACGTCCATCGTCTTCAGTCGGAATTGTAAGCAGAGCCGGATTGAGGAGGCTGCTCCGGCACAAAGCCGGCGCAGCCTTTTCCTACCGCAGCCCAAGCCATTTTTCCCGGCCGGGCTAAAGTGCGGACCCCTGCCGATGCAGGAAGCTAGACGCCGCGCCGGGCTGACGCAAACCCGGAGCCATCCCCTGGCCGCTGGGTCTTACACGAGCCGCTAGGGCTAGACCGCCTGGCGTTTGGTCAACTAACGTCAGTGTCGGTGGCCGCCGCCATGTCCGCCAACTCCGAAGGCAAATGTCACCGGTGGGCCGTAATAATTGGGAGCGCAGTAATAAGGGGGGTAGTCATAATAGGCGTAGCAGCATGGCTGTGGCCCAAGGACGGGCGGGGCCAAGGCCACCGGACCCGGTGCATAGGGCGGCGCGGGCTCCCAGACGCAGGCGGACAGGCACAGCAGCGCCGCGCCTGCCGCCCGACTTCTGAGAACGATCTTGTCGATCAGTTCCCGCACTAGCGGTCGAGATTGATCGTGTTGGGGCTCGTGAGCCCACCCGCCGCCGCACCGGCTGCGCCGCCGATTGCCGCGCCCGCCAACGGAGCACCAACAAGTGCGCCACCGATTGCGCCCGCGCCAGCCCCGATGCCCGCGCCCGTCAAAGCCCGGTGCCCGGGGTCGGTTCCGCAGGCGGAGAGCAGGAGAGCGCTGATTAATAACCCTGTCACAGTTGTTGTTTTCATGTTGTCCTCACGGTTGATAAACGGAAAATGTTAGCTCGAGGCAAAAAACTTAGGACAGTTGCGCTAAAGTTGCCGTGTAGTTAATCACTCGCTTTATAAGAAAGGCCGTAAAACCGATAAAGGATGCATGAGGAGCCTTGGTCGAAAGTAATGTATCGGCTATAGGGTGGGCGGGAGAATCAATGTCACAGACCCCTCAGGATAATGGTTACGCCGCCCTTGCCGAGCGCCTCGACAAATTGGAGGAAGAGGGCAAACTTGTGGCGGCCATCGACTACTGGAAAGAGCAGCAGAGTGAGGGTTCCCCACCGCCCTGGGTCGATACTCATCTCAACCATGTCGCGACGTTGCTCGGTCAGCGAGGTATCCAGCTTTTCAACGCGAGCCAGTCTGGGCAGGCCCTTAAGTATTTCTTGCTGGCTTTACGCGCGAAAGACAACGATCGCGCTGCCCTCAATAATACTGCCACCTGTCTCAAGGAACTCGGCCGGCTTGATGAAAGCACAGCTCTCTATCGCCGTGCGGTGGAGTTAAGTCCTGACTTTGTGGCAGCCCACAGCAACCTTCTGATGAATCTTCACTATACGGCCGGCGTTACGCCGCCAATGCTGGCCGCGGCGCATAAAGGGTGGGATGAGCGCCACGGGAAGATCTTGGCTCCGGCTACGCCCTGGCCGCGGGCAACCGAGCCTGAGCGTAGGCTGCGACTAGGCTTTGTATCGGCGGATCTCGGCGAGCACCCAGTCGGTGTGTTTTTGGTGGCATATCTTGAGAACATTGATCCTAGCCAGTTTGACGTCGTTGTGTATGCCGACGGTCAGCGTCGAGGCCGTTTGACCGACCGTTGCCGCGCGGCCGCGAATTACTGGCATGACGTGGGCGGACTCAACGACGAGGATTTGGCGCAAAAAATTCGGGGTGACAGGATTGATATATTGATCGACCTTTCGGGCCATTCGGCCGGCAATCGCCTTGCCGTTTTCGCGCGCAAGCCAGCGCCTGTCCAAGTGGGGTGGCTTGGCTATCCCGGCGATAATGGTCTCTCGGCAATGGATTATGTGATCGGGGACGAGAGGGTTTTACCACTATCCCTTCAGGCTCATTGC
>JALYJG010000293.1 GCA_030775365.1 Pseudomonadota bacterium | reverse complement strand
GGTCATGCCTTATATGCAGGTTCTGTTCCTGGGCACACGTGAGCGGGAGTTTACTTCGCGTTACGGCAAAAAGCCGCGCGTCAGCAAAGTTCGGTACGAGGGACGCGGCCGGCAGGAAATACCCGTCACTTTTTCCGATGGCGAAAAAGGTGATCTGATCGTACCTCAAGTTATCATCCCTGGCTTCACAAGCCGGACAGGCGAGTTTTCACCGATGGCTCACCCTGTCACGAAAGAGCCGACTGTTTTTCCCGTCACCCGGGATTTCGCGGCCCGGCTCGTTCGTCCGGTTCAGCGCGTGCTACCATTCTCGCCGGGCGGAACACCGGCCCTATCGGCAATGGCATCCCCTAAACCCTAGCTCCGATAGAGGGGACGTTGTTTATCGTTGAATTAACGGCGTTGTCCACTATTGTGCGCCCACCAGACCTCTAGCCCCGAGCCCGTCCCATGCGCGCCGAAACCGTGACAGCTATAGCAGCCATCGAGAAATCGATGGACCTGCTGAGGAGGCATCTTTGACCTCGAGAAAGCGCTCGCGCGCCTCGACGAGCTGAACACCCTTACCGAAGACCCCAATCTTTGGAATGACTCCGCCAAAGCCCAGGAAATCATGCGTGAACGCACGGATCTGGATCAGGCCCTGCGCGGCTACCGGGAAATCGAACGGGCCCTCAATGACAATGTCGAGATGATCCAGCTGGCGGAGGCTGAAGGCGATCAATCGATCATAACCGAAGCGGAAAGCGCGATCTTCAAACTCCGGGAAACGGCCGCTCAGCGCGAACTCGAAAGTTTGCTATCGGGTGAGGCCGACGCCAACGACTGTTATCTTGAAGTGAATGCCGGCGCGGGGGGAACCGAGGCGCAAGACTGGGCGCAAATGCTTCTGCGCATGTATGTAAGATGGGCCGAACAGCACGGTTACAAGGTCGAATGGGTCGAGGAGTCGGCTGGAGAAGAAGCCGGGCTCAAATCGGCAACTGTCCAAATCAAAGGGCATAATGCCTATGGTTGGCTGAAAACGGAATCGGGAGTCCACCGGCTGGTGCGCATCAGCCCCTATGATTCAAACGCGCGGCGACATACAAGTTTTGCCAGCGCGGCCGTCATACCCGTCGTCGACGAGTCCATTCCCATCGAAATTCTCGATAAAGACCTTAAAATCGATACCTACCGCGCTTCCGGCGCCGGAGGGCAACACGTCAACAAAACCGAGAGCGCCATTCGCATCACTCACATCCCGAGTGGTATCATTGTTGCATGCCAGCAAGAGCGGTCGCAGCACAAGAACCGCGCCAAGGCGATGGCGATGCTCAAAGCCCGCCTGTACGAGCAGGAGCTCAGAAAGCGCGAGGAAGCCGCCGCTGTGATTGAGGCGCAGAAAACAGACAATTCGTGGGGCCATCAGATCCGCTCCTATGTGCTGCAGCCTTACCAGATGGTCAAGGATGCGCGCACCGGCGCGGAAACCAGCCAGGCCGCCTCCGTGCTTGACGGCGATATTGACATGTTTCTCCAGGCGTCCCTGGCGAGCCGAATTAAAGGGCATGTGGAGGGCGAATGAAATCTCCCATCCGTATCCCGCGACTCCTCCTGACGAATGATGACGGGTTTGATGCACCGGGTCTGGCCATTCTGGCCGAGGTCGCCAAGGAGTTTAGCGACGACATATGGATCGTGGCACCCGAACATGATCGCAGCGGAACAGGACAAAGTGTAACGTTGAATCATTCACTGCGGTGTTACCGACGCGGCGCACAAAGCTTTGCTGTGTCCGGTACACCTGGTGACTGCGTCATCATGGCGCTGCGCCACCTCATGAAAGACGCACGGCCGACCTATCTGCTGGCCGGGATAAATTCCGGGGGAAATATTGGGGATGAGGTCAATTTATCCGGCACACTGGGCGCCGCATTTACAGGTCTTATGCTGGGCGTGCCTTCGGTGGGCATCAGCCAAACGTTCACGGTGCGCAGCGAAATAAAATGGAACACGGCACGCGCGATTGCGCCTTTGCTTCTACGCCATTTTCTTTCGGTCGGCTGGCCGAACGAGCTTTGCCTCTCGATCAATATCCCGGACCTTCCGCCCGAGGCAATCTCCGGGTTCTCCTGGGCAACACAGAGCCAGGGCATTATTCAGGACGTCGAGGTCGACGAGCGCAAAGATCATCGGGACGGCTCATAC
>JALYJG010000292.1 GCA_030775365.1 Pseudomonadota bacterium | reverse complement strand
ATTATTCGATCCCAGTTCGATAAGGACGCTGGGGGGCAAGGCTTTTAAAGTGTTTACGCCCTTTTCCAAAGCTTGCCTTGGCGGCCCTACGCCATCCGAGCCCATCGCCGCACCCCAGAATCTACAAGGCATAGCGGGGCTTCCTTCGGACCGGCTCGAAGATTGGAAGCTCGTTCCCCAGACAGCGAAATGGACAAAAGGTCTCGCCGAATGCTGGGTGCCATCCGAAGGAACGGGCAATACAAGGCTCGAGAATTTTCTCGATGACGCTCTGGATAATTATAAGGCTGAGCGAGATCGTCCGGATCTCGAGGGGACGTCGCGGCTTTCACCCTATTTGCACTTCGGACAAGTCAGCCCGCATCAGGTCTGGTACGGGGTCCAGGGGGCAGCAGTTGCAGGGGGAAAAAACCCGCAATCCGTCGAGCGCTACCGGCTGGAAATTTTGTGGCGCGAATTCTCCTGGCATCTGCTGCAACAATTCCCGCAACTGCACCGAAAGCCGCTCGTTGCCGGTTTCGAAAACTTTCCCTGGCGCGAGGAGCCGGCTGGCCTGATGGCCTGGCAAAAGGGCATGACAGGGTATCCGATCGTCGATGCCGGCATGCGTCAGCTATGGCGGACGGGCTGGATGCATAACCGCGTGCGCATGGTCGTGGCCTCTTTTCTGGTCAAACATCTCCTCGTGGACTGGCGCGAGGGCGAAGCCTGGTTTTGGAACACGCTCGTTGATGCCGATCCCGGCAGCAATTCGGCAAGCTGGCAATGGGTCGCAGGCTGCGGCGCCGATGCCGCCCCATTTTTCCGTATTTTCAATCCAATCTTGCAGGGGCAAAAATTCGATCCCGAGGGATCCTATGTTAAACGCTATGTGCCAGAACTCGCCGGGCTTGCCGCTGCATTTATCCATGAACCCTGGAAAGCGCCGGCAGCAATACTCGAACAGGCCGGCATTAAGCTGGGGGCGAGCTATCCAAGGCCCATCGTCGATCATAACGGGGCAAGACAGCGGGCGCTCGCGGCGTTTGGCGCTCTCAAAGAGCCCCGGCCGTCCGACCAAAGCACAGCCTATCTTTTCGCATAACAATCTTTTGGCATAACGGGGTCAGGGCGTTTGTTACGGCTCAATCGCATGAGACCGAGGCTAGTCGTTTGCGTTGCCTTGAGTCCAAGAGCTCCGCTCTCGTCTCACAGCAGAAAACCCTCTTTCTTCGGCCGTTGTGCTTCGACGACCACAAGGCTGCCCTTTTTTGAGGAGTGCAGAAGGTCCTTGGCATTCTCGCCATTTAACCAGGCTTGCCAGTATTGGCGCTCAACGATCACGGGCTCGCGGTTATGGTACTCGGCTGTGTCGGGACCTGGTGCTGCCGTGAGCATCGAGAAGGCGGGGACTTCACCGTCTTTTGTCAGAGCACGTCCCGTAATCCCAGCAAAACAAAACCATTCGGCGTCGCGTCGTGTGAAGCGCCAACGGGTTTTGGGGGATTTTTTCCCTGTGAACTCGAAATAATGCGAGGCTGGAATAAGACAGCGCCCCTTGGCAAAGCTTTTACCCTCGGACCGCATGTTGATGACCGGCGGCGCACCAGGTCTCTCTCCCAGCCCCCAGCGCCATTGAACCAGTTCGGCTTCAGCTGGCGTGGAACGGATAATGGGAGCTTTTTCGCTCGGCCATATCTCGTCGCGAGGTTCAAGATTGGGTCGCGGGGGATCAAAGACGAGTTTAATGCGAAGGTCAGCAAATGCTTCCACATACTGTGCATAGGCAATATCGTTTCCGTAGTCGTTGCACATCTTTAATTCCCCTGACCTCTGAAACTCCCAGCATCTCGAGCGATTTAACCCCGCCACGGCTTGCCGGCAAACAGGTGACGTGTTTGTTCGGGGTCCCATTTATAAGCTTGGTTAAAGGGAGCTAAGAAGTTAAAATGCAATAATAATCTGCTCAGAAAGCCACAGAATGAAAGTTCTGATTATCGAAGACGACGCCAAGATCTTGGGATACGTCGCGAATGGCTTGGTCGAGGCCGGGCATACCGTTGATACCGCAACCGACGGCGAAATGGGCCTGCATTTCGCGTCGAGCGAAAAATATGATGTCATCATCGTCGACCGCATGCTGCCTAAAGTTGAGGGGCTCGAAATCATCAAAACCTTGCGCGGGACAGGTAATCTCACAGCGGTTCTTATTCTGAGTTCGCTTGGCGATGTGGATCACCG
>JALYJG010000291.1 GCA_030775365.1 Pseudomonadota bacterium | reverse complement strand
GCTTCGATCCGCGCGGGCGTCTTCATCGCGGAAGCAGGGAGCGATCTGAAAGTAACGATCATACCCTGCGATCATCAGAAGCTGCTTGAATTGCTGGGGTGCCTGCGGCAAGGCATAGAATTTTCCGGGATGGATACGGCTCGGCACAAGAAAATCGCGCGCGCCCTCCGGGCTTGAGGAGGTCAGGATCGGGGTCTGGAACTCGCGAAAACCCGCCGCCCACATCCGGCGGCGGAGCGAGGCGATAACGTCGGCACGGAGTTTAAGGTTCTGCTGCATTTCTTCGCGACGCAGGTCGAGGAAACGGTAGGTCAGGCGGACGTCCTCCCCGGTCTCGACGTCAGCATTAACTTGCATGGGCAAAGGATCCGCCGCGCTCTGAACCACAAATTCGGTTATGTCGATTTCCACTTCCCCTGTCGGCAATCGAGGATTGGCGGTTTCGTCCGGGCGCTGGATCACCTGACCCGTAACCGTCACTACACTTTCATTTTTTACGTTTTCGAGTAACGGAAGCAGCGGACTCGAGCGGTCGATGACGCATTGCGTCAGGCCATAATGGTCGCGAAGATCTAGAAATAGAAGGCTGCCGTGGTCCCGCTTTCGGTGAACCCAGCCGGAAAGCCGAACCGTCTCGCCCTTGTGCGACAAGCGTAATTCACCACAGGTATGCGAACGGTAGGGATGCATTTTTTGACCGCTAAAAGAGTTTGAACCGCGAGATAAATAGCTTTTTGCCCCCGCTTTGTCACGAGTCCCCTTTATTCAGGCAACACATGCTCCCAGCGAAAGCTTTTAACGTCAAACGGAATGGCCGTGCGAGCATTAAAGCGCGTTTCAATCCGGTCATGAGGCTCCTGACGGTAAATGTCGACGTTCACCGACCAAAGATCGCGATCGAGGATGGCCTGGGACAACGTGACGCCGGCTTCGACAAGAACATCGCGAGCACCCCTTCGAGCTAAATCTGAAAAAGCCATTTCAACATCCTGATAAATAAGCACGTCCAGGCCTCGTTGCCGTGCCACTTGAACATAGTGATCCGAAACGCGCCGCCGGCGGTCGAGAATTGCCAAAAACCGCCTCTTGCCCGCATAATCGGCTATTTCGCGCACGGTAAACAAGGGGTTGTCGGCTAAAATCGTACCGCTGCCGGTCAAAATCGCGTCCGAGCGTTTTCTGAGCCGGTGCGCGAAGCGGAGCGAGCCAGGAGAAGTAAAAACTTTTCTGCCCGAAGGCGGGACCATCGAATTTGTAAAATCGAACGCGCGTTTGAGCGTCACCCAGGGTTTATTTGTCCGGATGGCGAAGGCGAAAGCATGGATAAGCTGCTGGCATTCGTCACCATTGATTCCCGAAGCCACTTCGATACCGGCCTGGCGTAAAAATTCCAGCCCGCCACCTTTGACGTGCGGGTTTGGATCTCTTGTGCCCACCGCCACATGCTTGATGCCGGCTTCGATAATGGCGCGTGTACAAGGGGGGGTGCGCCCTTGATGGTTGCAGGGTTCTAGGGTGAGGCAAAGCGTGTGAATGTTCTGCAGGATGCCCCGTGCCCGGGCCTGAGCAATCAGCGACACTTCGGCATGGAGTTCGCCGGCCTTCTGATGCGCTGTCACGGCCAGCAATTGCCCGTCGGCATCCAATGCGGCGGCGCCGACGGCCGGGTTTGGCGAGGTGGCGCCGAGCCATTTGCGCGCTTCGGCGCAAGCACTGTGCATAGCCTCGTTAAGGATGCTTTCGGACAACATGGAAGCTATGTTATATCAGGGATACGCTTTGTTATATCTCAATCCCTATCCTCCGGCCTAACGGTATTCCATGTCTCATATCGCTCAAATCCGCAGCCGCGAAATCCTTGATAGCCGCGGCAACCCAACTGTGGAGGTGGACGTGACGCTCGAAAGCGGCGCGTTCGGTCGCGCCGCGGTACCCTCTGGCGCTTCGACCGGCGCTCACGAGGCGGTTGAGTTGCGCGACGGTGATGCCGAACGCTATGGCGGCAAGGGCGTGCTGCGTGCTGTGGAGGCCGTCAACGACGAAATCGCGGACGCGGTAGTTGGGATGGATGCGATGGATCAGATTGCGCTCGATGGCGCCATGATCGAACTCGATGGCACCGCTAACAAATCCCGTCTCGGGGCCAATGCCATTCTCGGCGTGAGCTTGGCCACCGCCAAGGCCGCGGCGGTTGAGGCGCGCTTACCTCTCTATCGCTATGTCGGAGGT
>JALYJG010000290.1 GCA_030775365.1 Pseudomonadota bacterium | reverse complement strand
ATAGCAATATCGCCGGCCTGGCCACGCTGGTCTCCGGCAGCTATATCCAGATCGAGCCTGGCGATGCAGATAACGCTAAGGAAACGCATTTTGCGGGGCTCGAAGCCCCCCCGGCTATCCAGTCCGACGAAGCCGGAACGCAGTATGTGCTAAAAGCCGAAAAGCTCGGCTCCGTCAGCCCCGGCACACCCGTTTATTATCGCGACATTATTGTGGGGCAGGTGCTTGGCTATAGCCTCGGTGACGGGTTTAGCCCGATAACTGTCGATGTGTTCGTGCGGACCCCCTTCGATAGTTTCGTCAAATCGGCCACCCGGTTCTGGAACGCCTCGGGCTTGACGATCAAAATGGGAGGCGGAGGACTGCATGCCGAATTGTTGTCGCTTCAATCCGTCCTCGAAGGTGGCATCGCATTTTATACACCGTCCGACATGAAAGACGCCGTTCCGGCGCCGGCGCTGTCGACCTTTCAGCTTTTCGAGAGCCGCAAGACAGCAGAACTCGACGATCCACGCCAGCCCGTGAATTATGTCACCTACTTTAAAAACACGATCAAAGATCTAGCGCCCGGCTCACCAGTACAAATTTTTGGCATCCGCGTCGGTGTCGTAACCGATGTGAAGCTTGTCCTCGACAGTCAAAAAGGGGACGCCCGTGTTCGTGTCGCTTTTAATGTGCAGCCGGACAAGGCTTTTGGTCTGACGAATTCGACTGGCGATGCGGCGCAAATCGCCAGGCAATTCGTACAGAACGGTATGCGCGTTCGCCTCGAAGCCAGCGATCTCTTCATAGGGCAGGAAGTGCTCTCGCTGGAGTTCGTGCCGGGGGCAGAGAAGGCTGAAGTGGCGACCGAAAACGAAGCCTTAGTGCTTCCCGGTCAAGCGGGCGGCATGGATCATTTGACTGAAGCGGTGGGCGATATCGCCGGTAAGTTAAATCAGATTCCGTTCGAGGAGATCGGCGCGCATCTCAATCACCTTATGTCGGCCGCCGATCGCGCTTTTGGGGGGCCGGAGTTGCAACAGGCCATCCATTCGCTTGCCGTCACATTGGCTAACGCGGAAGACATCAGCAAGACCGCGAAGACGAGTCTAGCCCCGGCCTTACAGAAACTGCCTGGGATTTCCGCCCAATTGCAGGATGCCGTGCGGCAAGCCAACGCTTTCATGGCGTCCGTAAATAGCGGCTACGGGGACGAATCCGATTTTCAGCACAACGCCCAACGCGTCATGAACGAGGTTAACGACGCGGCGCGCTCGATCCGTTTGCTCGCGGACTTCCTTGAGCGGCATCCCGAAGCATTGATCAAAGGTAAATCGTCAGAGGGGACCAAACCATGAAACGCATTGCGCTTATGTTGTCGGCAAGCTTGGCTCTTGTCGCCTGTGGCTCGTCGCCGGAGCCCCATTATTTTGCGCTGGCTTCGACGACAGGGCCTGTTCTCGACGATGTCCGCGCGGTGGTGCGGATACAGCGACCATTTCTAGCCGGGTACCTCGATCGCCCTGATCTCGTCCGTCAGGACAGGGACTTTCAGGTGGAAATGGATAGCGCCGACCGTTGGGCCGAGCCTCTGGATACGATGTTTGAGCGAATCTTGATGCAGGACCTGCAGCAAAGGCTGCCAGCCGCTGCCATCGTGGCTGAAGATAGCGGTATGCCCGCAGCCGCGCGCTTCACCCTGACGATCGCCATTCAGCAGTTCAACGCCATAGCGCAAGACCAGACAGCTCTGCAAGCGCAGCTCACTATTCGTGACAAGGGCGCACACGAGCAGCCTCTACCTGAGCAAATTCATCTGACGGCCGACAGTGGCACATCTCCCACCGACGATGCACAGCATCTGAGTGCGCTTGTGGGCCAGCTCGCGGATCGCATCGCTGTCAGCCTGCATAATCAAATGTTGAAGCCCGAAAAAGCGCCGACCTCGCCTGCTGTCCTGCGCCTCGAAGATTAATCAAGTCTTACGTTGTATTTACGTTTTCCCTTCAGGTCCGCTGCGGGGTTTTTATGACCGCTCGCCTAGCATGGTCGGCTAGCCGTTCACAAAATCCAGGTCATCATGGCACACCCTACATTGCGGCGCGTTCTTATTGGCGTTGTTCTTTTCATAATAATCGTTCCGGTGCTTTTGGTTTGCATTGTGGTCTTCATGCCGAACCATGTGTGGCAACATCTTGCTGGCTCGCGGGGCAGCGCGGCCGTGGGCCGCGAGTTGACAGTGGATGGT
>JALYJG010000289.1 GCA_030775365.1 Pseudomonadota bacterium | reverse complement strand
GTGCAAGCCTTGCTGGATGGCCCGTTGGACATGGTCAATGGCTCTCGGGTGACCAACATCGAGAAAGCGTACCGGCCTGGACATCGCTTCGGTAATTGGATGCTCTCAACGATGGTAGCCTACATCTTCGGCAACCGCATAAGCGACATGCTATCGGGCTATCGCGTCATGTCCCGGCGCTACGTCAAGTCGTTCCCGGCACTGGCCGCCGGATTCGAGACGGAAACTGAACTGACGGTTCACGCGCTCGAATTGCGCATGCCGATGGCGGAAATCGCCACGCCCTATAAGGACCGGCCCGAGGGTTCGGTCAGCAAGCTGAGCACGTTCCGTGACGGCTTCCGGATTTTGTGGACCATTATCGTTCTCGTAAAGGAAGAGCGGCCTATGCATTTTTTCTCCCTCGTGGCGGTTTTCCTCACCGTCGTGGCGGTGGCTCTGGGAACGCCGCTGGTCATCGAATATGCCAAGACAGGACTTGTGCCACGGATGCCAACCGCGATCTTGTCGACAGGCGTCATCATTCTGGCCTTTTTAAGCCTGACCTGCGGTTTGGTGCTCGATACGGTAACGCGCGGTCGCCGCGAAATGAAGCGTATGCGTTACCTCAATATACCGGCCCCGAACGCAGGGCCATCCGGAGAGCCGCCGCAATGAAAGTGAACGTCCGCGAGTTAAGGGCGCTTTTTATTCAATTTTTCAAGTTCGGCCTTATCGGCGTCATCGGCTTTCTGGTCGATTACGGCATGTTGCATTTTGGGCTCGATGTGCTCGGGCTCGGGCGCTACGGCAGCGCTATCTTCTCGTTTCCGTTTGCCGTCACGGCCACATGGATCGGGAACCGTGTCTTCACCTTCAAGGGCCTGAGCAGCCAGCCGGCGCATCATGAATGGGCGCGGTTTCTGGCGGTGTGCGCCGGGGGCTTTGTACTGAACAGAGGAGCCTATGCGCTCCTGATCGCCAATGTTCCTCTCGCTTATGCCTACCCTGTCCTTGGGCTGGTGGCCGGTACTGCGGCCGGCATGTTTTTCAATTTCTTTGTCGCCCGCCGGTTCGTTTTCCGTTAAAATCCATCGTCTTGTAATTTCCGCCCGGGCGCTTACATCTTAAAGACCCAATCAAGGTCAGCAGGTGGCGTATGGATTTTGACAATTTTACTGAACGCGCGAAGGGTTTTGTCCAATCGGCGCAGATGCTCGCCCTCGGTCGGCACCACCAGATGCTTCAGTCTGAACATCTGCTAAAAGTTCTGCTCGACGATAAAGACGGGCTCGCGGCCGGCCTCATTCAATCTGCCGGCGGGGATGCTAAACGAGCCCAACAGGGTGCGGATGCGGCGCTTGATAAAATCCCGCAGGTCTTCGCTCAAGGCAACGCCGACCAGCTACGCATGGCCCCCGATTTCGTGCGCCTCATTGCGTCGGCCTCTGAGATAGCGAAAAAGTCCGGCGACAGTTTTGTGACGGTTGAGCGCCTGCTTCTGGCTCTTAGCCTCGCGAACGGTTCTGCGGCCCAGACGGTTCTGAGCGAGGCCGGCGTCAAGAGTGAGGGGCTCAACGCGGCCATCAACGCCATGCGCAATGGGCGCAAAGCCGAAAGCGCGTCGGCCGAACAAAGCTACGATGCCTTGAAGAAATACACGCGCGATCTCACGCGGGCTGCCAAAGAGAACAAGCTTGATCCCGTTATCGGCCGCGAGGAAGAGGTGCGACGGACGATCCAGGTTCTGGCCCGGCGCACGAAAAACAACCCCGTATTGATCGGTGAGCCCGGTGTGGGCAAGACAGCCATCGTCGAGGGCTTGGCGCAACGCATCGTTCGCGGTGACGTTCCCGAAAGTCTTAAGGATAAGAAGCTTCTGTCGCTCGATCTCGGGTCGCTTATCGCCGGCGCCAAATACAGGGGCGAATTCGAGGAGCGACTTAAGGCTGTTTTGCACGAAATCGCGGCGGCGGCAGGCGATATCATCGTCTTCATTGACGAGCTGCACGTCCTGGTCGGCGCCGGCAAGGCGGACGGCGCCATGGATGCGTCGAATATGTTGAAACCGGCCCTGGCGCGAGGGGAGCTCCACTGCGTGGGGGCCACGACGCTTGATGAATATCGAAAATATATTGAAAAAGACGCAGCCCTGGCGCGGCGCTTCCAGCCGGTGTTTGTCAGCCAACCCACCGTCGAAGACACCATTTCGATCTTGCGCGGTCTTAAGGAAAAATATGAAGTCCATCAT
>JALYJG010000288.1 GCA_030775365.1 Pseudomonadota bacterium | reverse complement strand
GATGATCGCTTCGGCGCTGTCCCATTCAGCATCACCCTCGACCCGCCCGATCTCGAACCCCTTGGGGTCGATCAGCAGCGTCGTTGGCAGCCCGTTGGCATTCAGTAGCCCGGGCGCTTCGCCCGATTTGTCGACAAAGACCTCGAGATGCGTCAAATTATGCCGCTTGTAAAAAGCTTCGGCAGCTCCCCGTCCGGCGCGATCTTCGGTCAGTGGCACGACATGGATGCCCAGTTTCTGGGTTAGCCTGTCAAGGCTGCCCATCTCCTTGACGCAGGGTCCACACCAGGTTGCCCATATATTGAGCAAGACATAGCGGCCCTTAAAATCCTTGAGGCTGACCTGACGGCCCTTGCCATCTTCGAAATTGAAGCCCGGCACCACAACAGGCGGCGAGGTCGCCGTGAAATGCGCGGCAAAGTCATCCGCCAAGGCCGGCACGGGGCTTGTAAGCGGGCCTGTAAGCGCACCAGCTAAGAGAGTGATTGCGAAAAACCGCCGGACCATTATTCTGACCACTCAAATCCAGTGTGAATTGACGGAACCATTATGGCAGATCAGCGGCAAAAGAGACAAGCCTCGGGCGCGGGCGCGGAGGCAGCCTTTATGGTTGCGCTGGCCCTTGCCCTCCTGCTGACGGGGTGCGGCAAGAAGCCAAGCACGGTCGATCCGCCGCCTTATGTGACCGAAGACCATTTCCCGCAGCTCTACCCCGACCCCGCCACTGACCCTAAGCCCTGAGGATGTGTCATTTTGACTAGCGCATTCGTTTATCGCGCCGGCTCGCTCTGTGCCGAGGAGGTGCCGCTGGAAGCCATCGCTGCCGATGTGGGCACGCCCTGTTACGTCTATTCACATGCCCAGCTCAAGGCCAATTACAAGGCCTTTGCCACTGCTTTCGAAGGCGCCTTTGCGGGCCAATCGCCAATGATTTGTTATGCGGTAAAGGCAAATACGAACCAGGCTGTCATCCGCACGCTGGCCGATTGCGGCGCCGGCGCCGATGTCACCTCGGTCGGCGAGATGGAGCGCGCCCTGGCGGCCGGCATAAGCCCCGGGAAAATTATTTATTCGGGCGTTGGTAAGCGCCGCGATGAGATCATGGCGGCGCTGTTGGCGGGCGTCCATCAGTTGAATGTCGAATCGATCGTCGAGCTTCACCTCATCAGCCAGGTTGCCGTCGGGCTTAAGAAAACAGCGCCACTGGCAATCCGTATCAACCCGGACGTGACGGCAAGAACCTATAAACAGACCTCGACCGGCGAGCTGACGACCAAATTCGGCATAGGTCTCGCGCAACTTGAGGATGCGATGAAACTGGCAACGTCGCTGCCGTTTCTCGAATTCCGCGGTTTTCAGGTGCATATCGGCTCGCATGTTCATGATTATGAGCCCTTCCGTGAAGCGTTCGTGAAGCTCGCTGAGATCGTTAAATATTGGCGCGGCAAAGGCGTGAGGGTTCAACATCTTGATCTCGGCGGCGGGGTCGGCATCCCTTATGATGGCCAGACACTGGCGCCGTTTGCGGAATATGCGGCCATCGTGCGGCAGACACTTGGCGATAGCGGCTGCGAGATATCCTTTGAGCCGGGACGGCGCCTGGTTGGCGATGCGGGCGTTCTTGTGAGCCGCGTGACCTACGACAAGCAGGGCATCGGCAAGCGTTTTCTTATTCTTGATGCGGGCATGAACGATCTCATTCGCCCGGCCATGTACGGTGCCCGGCATTCCATTCTGCCCTTGCGCGAAAACGCCGATCGGATGGAGGTCTCGTTGGCCGATGTCGTCGGACCGGTTTGCGAGACCTCCGATCTGTTCGGTGAGGATTACAGCCTGCCGGGTGTCAGTGCCGGGGATTGTCTGGCCATTCTACAAGCCGGTGCTTATGGCAGCGCGATGTCGTCGACCTATAATGGAAGGCCCCTGTTACCGGAAATCATGGTGGCCGGGCATGATTACGCCGTTGTGCGCCGCCGCATTTCTGTCGATGAGCAGATGAGCTGGGAAGTGTTGCCCCCCTGGATCGGATAAAGAGGCTAAGCAGGCTCATAAGGTATGAGGTATTTTCCTCTTCTTCCGCAACGCAACCGGGCGCTTGCGAACCCCCCTTTTTTGCCTCTCGCAACTGCAAAGCTGTTTTGACAAATAATCCTTAAATCCTAATTATTTATTTAGTGTTTCGCGGTTATGATTGAGGGGAAGCCGAGGAAAGCTTCGGAAATGACTTCTGCAGGGGAAGTCGG
>JALYJG010000287.1 GCA_030775365.1 Pseudomonadota bacterium | reverse complement strand
GATCAATGTGACCCATTCGATCCCAGAATCCCATATGCTGGCGCTGACGACAGCGCATGGAACGGTCTTACATACGGGCGATTGGAAGCTCGATCCCGACCCGATTGTTGGCGATGTGACCAATGACCGGCGCCTCAAGGAATTGGGCCAGATGGGGCTGATGGCTCTGATCGGCGATTCCACGAACGCTCTCGTGCCTGGCCGGTCCGGCTCCGAGCGTGAGGTGCAGAACGAATTTAACATGCTGTTCAGCACTGTCCCGCAGCGCATTATCATTACCTGCTTCGCCAGCAACGTCGCGCGCCTCAAATCCATCGCTGCCGCGGCCAAGAAGAACGGCCGCTATGTTACGCTGGCGGGCCGGTCGCTCTGGCGTAATGCGGCCATCGCCGAAGCCTGCGGCTACCTGCCGGAATATAATGATTTTCTGAGCGAAAACGAGGCCATGAACTCGCCGCGCGACAAAGTCGTCGTCATTTGCACAGGTTGCCAGGGCGAGCCGCGATCGGCGCTATGGCGCATCGCCGTCGAAGATCACCCGGAAATCGAGGTGGATCCGGGCGATACAGTCATCTTCTCCTCGCGCGATATTCCGGGTAACGAAAAAGCTATCGCGCGGTTGCAGAACCGCCTTATCTCCAGGGGCCTAAAGCTCCTGACCGAACAGGAAGCGCATGTCCACGTCTCGGGACATCCCGCTCAGGATGAACTGACTGAGCTCTACCAATGGACGCGCCCCCATTTATCGGTGCCTGTGCACGGCGAAGCGCGCCATCAGGTGGAACATGCGCGCATAGCGACTGAGTGCCAGGTGCCTCACACCCTCATACCTACCAACGGGCAAATCATCCGTCTCGGACCTGGCCTTCATGAAGTGGCCGCGACCGTCCCCAGCGGCCGCATGGGGCTGGATGGCAAAACGCTGCGCCGCATGGACACCGACACGAGCAAGAGCCGCAAGAAAATGAGTTATAATGGCGCGGTCGTTATCACCCTTCTCATGGACACCAAAGGGCGCGTTCTTCAGGATCCTCAGGTCTCGGTCATGGGCATCGGCGACGAGGCGCAAATGGGCGCGCTGCACGAGGATATTGCGGCTGTGGTGCATGACGGCATCGAAAACATGCCAAAATCCGCCCGACTTGACGACGCCGCGGTTCGTCATACAGTTGCCCAAGTGGCGCGTAAAAGGCTGCAGGAAACCGAAGGCAAGAAACCGGTTATGGATGTTCACCTCGTGAGGGTCTGACCATGGGCATATTCTCGGCTGTCGTCGTCTATGTCCTCACCTGGTGGATGGTCCTGTTCTGCCTGCTGCCGATAAACATTGAAACCATCGATAAGCCCAAGGACGGTGCGATGCCGGGCGCACCCGTTCAGGCCGGCATCAAGCGCAAAGCACTTGTCGCGACCGGCGTATCCTTTGTCATATGGGGCGCGATCTGTCTCATCATTATATATGGGGGGATTTCCTTCCATGATCAGGCGGCAAAAATGGCGATGTGACCTATGAGCCATCGCTATTGCGTCATCGCGCCCGAGCATCCTGTCCACGGGCCTTACCACAACACCGAATACGGTTTCCCGCAAAGGGACGAGCGAATACTTTTCGAGCGCCTCGCTCTCGAAATTATGCAAGCAGGCCTCTCCTGGGAAATCGTCCTCAAAAAGCGAAAAGCTCTCCGGAAAGCTTTTGACCGCTTCGATGTCCGGACTGTGGCCGCCTATACCGCGGCTGACGAAAGGCGCCTTATGGGGGATGCCGGCATCATCCGCAATCGCCTTAAGATCAAGGCGATAATCCGGAACGCCGGATGCCTGCTTGAAATGCGCAAGAGCCACAAGGGCTTCGCGAATTGGTTAGCGCAGCATCACCCGCTCGATAAGGCGCAGTGGGTTCGTCTGTTCAAAAAGCGGTTCAGTTTTACGGGCGGCGAGATCACAGGGGAATTCCTTATGAGCATCGGTTACCTGCCGGGTGCGCATGCCAAGGACTGCCCTGCGTTCCGGATAGTCGAGAAGCTCGCACCGCCCTGGACGGGCGCGGATGCTGATCGAAGGAACGTCCCTCCCAGTAGCCCCACGGCAGGTCACCGATGACACGTCGCGTATAAATTCATTCGCCGGGGGCAAAACTGAGATCTCTGTCCGCCATCGTGCTTCAGGAAGCGATCCCGAATTTGGGCCGGCTCAAACGCCCGTTGCGGTTGACTGCGCTCCGGTCAATATGGTCAACGAGTTCTAAGATGTAACCGTTTATACGTTTATTCTCAGCATAGGTCACAAC
>JALYJG010000286.1 GCA_030775365.1 Pseudomonadota bacterium | reverse complement strand
CCCCAAGGCGTGGCGCTCGTAAAAACGCATCCTCTCGGCCGTGTTCGGAAACGCGCCGGGCTGATAAAATTGATCGACATCGATTTGGTCGGCGTCCGGATGCGGGTTTATAAACGAATAGCGATGCTCGATGTCGGAGCGGTCCGCCATGCGGCGAAACAGGGCCTTGTAGCGGTCATCGCTGAGTAACGACGGAGCGTAATCGACAAATTTGCGATGGACGTCGTGATCAGGCACCGCTGTCGCAATTCGATTGATATAAGCGTCGGCCATGGGTTTTTAAGCGCCTTCGCTGATAAGAAATCAGTATGTTTTCAGGCTTGCGGCAAAAGTCCCTTGAGTTGCCCTAGCTGCTGGTCAGGCCCCCAGCCTTTTGCCGTCGGCGGTTTCGGCGCTGCAAAAGCAGCGATCATCGTAAGCTTCTCGGGGAATAACTGACGCGACTGAGAGCGAAAACAGGGCAAGTCGTTGTTTTCGGCGTCGGGTCGCCGATGTGGTGTGCGATAAAGACAGCATGGCGGCATCGAATGAAGCCGCCCGCGCCATGCTGGAGCGCGTATTGAGGAGCACCGGTAAGTTACATCTCTCAACCGGGTCGGGCATGGTGCACAACATACCCCGCGCCCTTTAGAGGTACTTTGTGCACGAAACAAAGAATGCAAAGACCGCAGGGGACGCACTCGGTTTGACCAGTCTTCAAGCAGCGTCACGCCCCTGGCTTGCTGCCTTTTGGTTTGACGGCACTGCCGCTCGTCAGGGTCGATTATGCGAGACGGAAGCGCGTGACCTCGCGGACGGCCTTTTCGCAACACGAGGCATGCTCTCCGTGAATTCTATCGCGCTTTCCAATTTCCGAACGCCATCGACCAGCGAGCCAAGCACCCAATTGCTCACGCTGCATTCAGGAGCCACCGGTCCCAAGCTAGGCGGTCCATAAGGACCATCCATCTTATCGACGAACTTAAAGCCGTAGCTTTCCTCAAGATCTTTTTTAAATTGGTCCAGTAATTCGCGACCAGTCTTTTTCCGTTTAATCATGTTTCCCTGGCTATGCGGGGCAGTGAAAACTGCACCATACAGCCCCGGAGGTGAAAGTAAAACGCTCGGATGTCGCTAAGGTTAAGGCGCGTCCCGTTCTTTTTTCAGCAGACCCACCGATTACTCTGTGTCTCAAACAGTCTCTACCCCCCTTTAAAAACCCCCACGAACTGTTGGCCTGTCACACTGACAAGCCCCAACGCTGTTACCGATCATCCATTTTCAAGGCAGCTATGAAAGCGGATTGCGGTATCTCCACCTGCCCGAATTGCCGCATACGTTTTTTGCCGGCTTTCTGCTTGTCGAGCAGCTTCCGTTTGCGGCTGATATCACCGCCATAACATTTGGCGGTCACGTCCTTGCGCATGGCCGAGATGGTCTCGCGCGCGATGATGCGACCCCCGATAGCGGCCTGGATGGCAATCTTGAAAAGCTGCTTTGGGATTAGGTCTTTAAGGCGTTCGCAGAGCATACGGCCGCGCTTTTCCGCGTTGGCCCTGTGCACGATCATGCCGAGAGCGTCGACTGGCTCTTCGTTGACCAGGATGGACATGTTGACAAGATCGCCCTCCCGGTAATTGTCGACATGGTAATCAAAACTGGCATAGCCGCGGCTGATCGACTTCAGGCGGTCATAGAAGTCGAAGACGACTTCATTTAGGGGCAGCCGGTAGACCAGCATGGCCCGCGATCCAACATAGGTCAGCTCGACCTGTTCGCCCCGCCGGTCATTGCACAGCGCCAGAATGCCGCCCAGGTATTCGTCTGGAGTGAACACGGTCGCCTTAATCCACGGCTCTTCAATCCGTTCGATCTGCACAGGATCGGGCATGTCCACAGGATTATGCAATTCTTTGGTCGTGCCGTTGGTGAGGTAAACTTTATAGACGACGGAAGGGGCCGTCGTAATAAGATCAAGGTTAAACTCGCGCTCCAGCCGCTCCTGAATGATTTCGAGATGCAGAAGTCCAAGGAAGCCGCAGCGAAATCCGAAGCCGAGCGCCGCCGAGCTCTCGGGTTCGAATTTGAAGCTGGCGTCATTTAAAGCGAGCTTACCCAAAGATTCCCGCAAATGTTCGAACTCTGCAGCATCCGTCGGAAATAAGCCGCAAAAAACCACAGGCACCGAGGGCTTGAAGCCGGTCAAAGCCTCGGCGGCCGGGTTGCGCTCGTCGGTGATGGTATCCCCGACATTCGTGTCCGCAATCTGCTTGATGCCGGCCGTGATGAACCCCATCTCCCCAGGCCCCAGC
>JALYJG010000285.1 GCA_030775365.1 Pseudomonadota bacterium | reverse complement strand
CATCGTTGATCAGGCTTATAAAAAAATCATCAATCATCTGCAGGGTCTTGAGCACATCACGATGCTTGGGCGTCAAGGTCTCGCTGCGGGCCAGGATTTCCGAAAGCCCCACAACCGCATTCATCGGCGTCCTGATTTCATGGCTCATATTGGCCAGGAACTCGGTTTTGGCGATATTGGCCGCTTCGGCCGCATTCCTTGCTTCCAGTAACGTTTGTTGCGCCAACTGAATGTCGGTCATATTGCGCGCTATCTTGACATAGCCTTTGACCTGTTTGTGATCGCTATACATGGCCGCCATCGTGCCGCTGATATAGAGGCGCTGGCCATTTTTATGCAAATGCCAGCGCTCGTCGCTCGCCCGGCCATTCGCCGCGGCCATTGCGAGTTCGTGCGCCGGCACGCCAGCTATCCGGTCTTCTTCCGTAAAGATCATGGAGATAGGTTGTCCCACCGCCTCGGCGGCGCTATAGCCGAACATGCGTTCGGCGCCTGGGTTCCAGTTCGATATATTGTTGTCGTAATCAATGGCGATGATGGCGTAATCGGTGGCGCTGTCGAACATCAAACTGAGATGCGCCATGGCGTCGCTGACGCTTTCGGCGGCGCGGACCTGGTCTTCGATATCGGTATTGGTGCCGATCCAATTGAAGAGCTCGTTGGCGCGCCGCAGTGGCACGGCGCGCACGATATGCCAGCGGTACGCCCCGTCATGGCGCCGTATCCGGAACTGCGTTTCGTAAAGCTCTCCGGTTTTTAAGGACTGCGTCCAGCGTTCGAGGCATTTTGCGAGATCGTCGGGGTGCACGAGTGCCGCCCATTTATCGCCCGCAAGGTCCTCGTAACCAAGGCCGGTGTATTCGAAAGTTTTATCGTTGAACCAGTCGAGCTGGCCGTCCGGACCCGCGGTCCAAACTTGATTGGGGATGGCTTGCGAGAGCATCCGGAAGCGCGCTTCACTTTCCCTTAAAGCGGTTTCGGCATGCTTGCGCTCGTCAATATCGATCAGAACCCCCGGAAAGCGTACGGCTTTACCTTCGCTATTATATTCGACATTGCCATTCGCCTGGACCCAGAACCAGCCGCCGCCCTCTTGGCGCACACGGTACTGGGCGCGATAGGAGGTTCTCTCTGAAATGGCCTTTTTGACAGCACGCTCGACTTGATCGACATCGTCAGGGTGAATAGCCCGTGAAACGTCCTTGAAGGCCACGCCACCCTTGAGCCTTTCGGGATCGAGGGAGAAAGTGCGAGCAAAGCGTTCGTCCCCCCTGACCTTGTCTTGAATTACGTCCCAGACCCATGTGCCGACGACGGCGCCTGAATCGAGGGCGAGCTCGATCCGCTCGAGGGATTGCCGCGCGATCTCCTGCGATTGCTTGAGGGCGGCCTCGTTTTTCTGGCCCTCGCTAAGATCCCGGATCGTGCACAACGCTCCTCGCAGCACCCCATCTTCCCAAATAGGCTCGACCCGGTAGGACACGGGAAAACTAGTGCCGTCTTGCCGGAAGAAAATTTCTCGCGCGATCTCCGCGGGCTTTCCCGTGCTCGCGGCTCGGTAAATGGGACATTCATCCTCGGGATAGCTGCTCCCGTCGGCATGCGAATGATGGATCTCGCTGTGAAGTTTGCGCCCGAGGACTTCCTCAGCAGAGGCATAACCAAGCGAGCACAAAAAACTGGCATTGCACAACGTGGCTACGCCCTCGGTATCGACGCAATAAAGGCCTTCCGAGGTCGAATCCAAAATGAGCCTGAGAAAATTTTCGCGTTCGGCGGGCGTGAGTTTGTGTGTCGGCATTGCGGCCTGTAATATCCAGCAATTTAAATGTAGTGCGCGGCTTTCACGTCAAAGTGCCGAAAACCGAACCCTGTTGTCTTAACATAGATTGGGGCCGCAGTGCGAGCCTAGGATTTACCTGTCCCGAATGTGAAGAAAAGGATCGAGGAAGGGCCGGGTGAGGGCTGGCTAACGGGGAGCGGATTGCGGAAGCGAGAGAACCTCTACACGGGAAAGTAGAGTTCTCGTCAGGAACTTAGCCCGTTTTCCCGCCCGCTAAACTCTTATGCTAAGAAGCAGTTTTTCGAGATGCTTGATATCGACGGGCTTGATCAAATGATGGTCAAAGCCGGCTTTTTTTGAACGTTCTAGATGTTCTTTCTGCCCCCAGCCCGTCTGCGCAATAATCACTGTTCGGTTGAGGCCTGTATCTCGGCGCATAGCCTCACAAACCTCATAGCCATTCATGCCAGGCAGGCCTATATCCAGAAAGACCACATGCGGCCGGAAGGACTGCGCCGCCTTCAGGGCTGTAGTCCCATCC
>JALYJG010000284.1 GCA_030775365.1 Pseudomonadota bacterium | reverse complement strand
CCCTATATGCAGCCGGCCCCTGTCTCGGTCGGGCAATCGCCATTACCCCCGGAATCCGGCGGCGCACCGGCCGCTGATTTTTATGCGACGCATCCCGATTTCTACGGGCATTATGATCATTCCTATGAAAACCCGGTCATGCTGGCTTCGCCCCAAATGATCATCAGCCGTTTTGCCAAGCTCGAGCTGACGGAAGATGCGAGTGGCGGGACGACCAAGCGCTATAACGTTACCCTGAACGGCTTGCCACTGATCCTCGTGGACAATCAGCCGGCCGTCATTGGCGTCTCGCGCACATATCAGCTCGGCGGGGAAGACGTTATCATCTTCACATCTTACGACGATACGAGCACGATCTGCCCTTATTCCTATCACATGCTCATCTTGAGCGCGGAAAACAGCAAATCGCTCGAGCTGCACAACTGCACGCGTGGCTATCAGGCTAAGGAAGCCGATGATTCCCTGTTCATTACCTTTCCGGAAGCCGATGACGGGCGTATGGTTGGCAATACATGGCGCTACGAAAAAGGCAATTTGCAGAAGCTTTAAGCCCCAGGAAGGCCTCCGGCAGTGCTTATCGGGGCTATTTGGCCGAGATTTTCTGCAAGATCTCCGGCAACGGAACGGCGTCACTGACGAAAATGTCGATATCGGCCGTCACATGCACGATTTTCGTGGGCGAGGGTTCGGTAGCTAGGGACCCCTCGCCATCGGACTCATGGGTCGTGACGGCGATATAGCGCAACTTTCCGTCGGCCACGACCGATTGCCCGTAAGCACTGTCCTCGGCAGCGTCAGCTGTCGCACCAACAAGAAAATAGCGGCTCCCCGGAATTTGAACGCGGTACTCGAAGGACTTCTGCGCCAGCGCCTCATCGTAGCCCGAGGCGATGCGGTTCATCAAATCATCGTCCGGGGCATCGGACCGCCGCGTGTAGTCAAGGTGCGCTGAGTATTTGGTTCCTGCCAAGCTAACGGATTTTTCTCCGGCCCCACCAAGCTCGTCTTCCACGTAGAGCGCGTGCGGCATAACCGTCTTTTCTGCGTTCCACGCCCCTTTGTCGAGGGGCGGCAGTGGTGGCGGGAGGAGGAGATCGGCCCCCTGCCCAACGGTCGCCACCCTATCAGTCGGCCCGCCGGGAGGTCGATCGTTCGCGCGCGCTTGCCCGGACCACAAGGGCCATGTCTGTGCGGCGATCATAAGCAGCAAGAACGATCTTTTCATGGTTCCCCGCATTTCCAGCCGGGCAGAAAGGGTTGGTCCGTCAACTCTCGTTCTTCCGGCTCATTTTTTCCTCACGAAAACGCCGCGCCCAGTCATCAATGTTCGCTTGGCGGCCGCGCGCCACGGCCAGCGTATTGGCCGGTACCTCCATCGTGATGACGCTGCCAGCACCCACATAGGCACCGTCACCCACTTTAACGGGGGCAACGAGAGATGAATTCGAGCCAATAAAGGCGCCGGCCCCGATATCCGTATGGTGTTTGCGGAACCCATCGTAATTGCACGTAATGGTTCCCGCGCCGATATTGGCGGTGGGGCCGACAGAGGCATCGCCGATGTAGGACAAATGGTTGATCTTTGCTCCACCGCCGACGGAGGTGTTTTTGATCTCAACAAAATTACCAATATGTGCCCCGGCGCCGATAACCGTTCCGGGCCGAAGCCGCGCATAAGGGCCGACGATGGCGCCATCCTGGACGCTGGATTGTTCCAAATGGCAGAACGGACGGATCTCAACTTTATTGCCGATCACGACGCCGAGCCCTAGGACCACATTCGGCCCAATAACGACGTCGCGCCCGATAACCGTATCCGGGGACAAAAAAACCGTCTCGGGATCAACAAGCGTCGCACCTTGCAGCATGGCGCGTGTCCGCAGGCGTTGCTGCATCAATTTTTCCGCCTGCGCCAGTTCGAGGCGCGTATTTATGCCCAAGACTTGGTCCGGAGGCATCTCGGCGACCGAGCAACTGTCTCCCGCTTGCGTGGCCAGGGCAATGCAATCGGTAAGATAAAATTCGTTCTTGGAATTCTTATCGCTGAGCTTGTCGAGCAGAGGCCAAAGCTTCCGGGCGTCAAAAAGCATCAAGCCGCCGTTGCACAATTTCACGCCGCGCTGCTCAGTCGTAGCGTCGGCGCTTTCGACAATGGCCGTCAACATGCCTTGACCATTCAGCATGAGCCGCCCGTAAGGCGATGGATCGGCAGGCACAAAGCCGGCGACTATGATAGCTGCACCCGTCTCCTCGCGCCTTTCGCGCATGGCCATAAGGACGGATGGGGTTACGAGAGGCGCATCGCCAAACAACACAATCACATCGCCACTAAAGCCCTTCAGCTCGGTCCGCGCCGCCTTGACCGCGTCACCGGTGCC
>JALYJG010000283.1 GCA_030775365.1 Pseudomonadota bacterium | reverse complement strand
CTCACCGAGCACTGTGTTCACGAAGGGGCTGTCGTTCTTGAGGGATTCAATATAATGCACGGCATCGTCCATCTTATTGAGGCCCTTATAGACCGTGACCAAAGCGGGCAATGCCCGCTCCCCGAGCGCAGAATTGGGATTGGCACTGATGATCTGCGTATAGAGTGGGATGGCATCCGCAGGTTTTCCGGTGTTAGCGGCGAGTTGTGCTCGCAGGAACACCGCCGTCAAATGCTGACCTTCGAGCTTATCCAGGGTCCCGATGGCTGTGGTCGCTGTCGTCCAGTCTTTGGTGTCGATGGCGATGCGTGCCGTGCTTTCCCAAGCAACGGCGTAGCCGGGTTCGGATTTTGTGATCAGGAACAGAAGGTCCATAGCGTGCTTGGAGTCGCCATTCATGTGGTAAAGCTGCGCCGTTCTCACCCGGGCCGCGGTATTCGTGGGATCAAGCTCAAGCAACTGGTTAAGTGTATCGATGGCGAGATCAATATGACCCTGGAGAAATAATGCTTCTGCCAAGAGCTGCAACGCCTCCTTCGATTTCGGCTGGTCACGCAAAATGCTGCGCAAATCCGATATAGCGTCGCGATAAAGCCCTTTGTCCACCAACATGCGTGACTTCATGAACAGCGCGTCGGGATTGTTAGGATCCTTTTCCAGAACTGAATTGATCAGTTTTGCAGCGCCCTCTTTGTCGCCCTTGATGTAGTTGACACGGGCCAGAGCGGTGCGGGCATTCATACCCTGCTTATCGAAACGGTTCTGGGCGATGATCTGTTCGAGCAACGCGTTCGCGCGGTCGAGGGTGTTATGGCGCACATAAATGTCGATCAGCCAGGTATAAAGGTCATCTTTCTCGGGATGGGCCTCCATGTAGCCATGCACTTCCTTTTCGGCCACTTCCATGCTGCGCTGATCGCCCAGAAATGAGACGAGCTGACGCTTCATATCCCAATTGTCGGGCATGGCCGCGACACCGGCGCGCAAGGTCGCTTCGGCATCGTCGGTCATGCCGGCTTTCAGGTACAAGGTGGCCAGATCCAACCGGAAACGTATCTCCTGGGGCTTGAGCCTGAAAATGGTTTGATAGGCTTCCACGATTTTGGGCACGTCCTTCGTGCGCTCATTCACTCTCGCTTTTAAAAGCAGCAGCGAAAGGTCGTTTGGGTTGTGTTGAATGCCTTCGTCGAGCGTGGCGTTCGCCTTCGCCAGATCGCCCTCATTATTATAGACGCCTGTCAGCACCGAATAAGCCGTAACGTTGATCGGATCTTTGGCGAGGGCTCCCTTGGCTTCTGTTTCGGCATCGCCCAGGTTTTTTTGTCGCAGCAGAATCGCTGCGTGAAGCGCATGAGCCTGTGGGTCCTCGGGCGTATCATGCTGCACGATGTCGAGCCGTTTTTGTGCCTCGTCATACTGTTCGGCCGCGATGTAGTACTCCGCGATTTTCAGGATGGCGGGATGGTAAGCGGCTGATTGCTGCTCGGCATGGGAAAAATCGACAAACGCGCCGCGGATGTTGCCTTGCTCTTCTTCAATCAAGCCGAGACGATAGGGTGGTTCAGGATCGGTTGGCTTGAGGCGTGCGGCGTTTTTATATTCGACGCGTGCGGCATCATATTGCCCTTTGTCAAAAAGGTCGTTACCGCGCTTGAGGTATCTGGCTTCCTTTTCCTCAGGACTGCTGCAGGCCGCCAGAGCGAGACTAATAAGGCCGGCCGCGACCGAATGGCTCAGAATACGAAAACGCATGGAACTTCCCGATTTCAAAGTGTGGCTGTGCGCCGCAAATTAGCCCAGGTCAAGGTCCTGCGGCAACGCTATTCGCAGCGGAGGGGCCGGGTATAAAGGCCGCGAGATGCGGGTCGACCTCGTTAAGAAAGGCCGATAAGCGGCTGTCCCCGGCCTCCTCATTTTCCCCCCTTGCAAGGGGGGTCACAAGGCGGATCAATGCACCGTCGGTGCGGTGCATCATGATCGAATCGACCAACAGGTACCATTTGGCGATATAAGTCTCAGTTAATTGTCGCCCGCGCTCGTCGAACCAATAATAGACCAGTTCCGCGTCTTCGCCCTTGTGTATGACGAGGCGGGTAAGGTTAACGCGGTTTCCATTCGCCAGCGGGATAGCCCGGACGCTCGAGCTTGTGATCTGCCAGCCGCCGCCTGGAATGCAATTAGAAGGCGAGTGCGTGGTCGTGCCGACCCGCTGGCTCGCGTAATAAGCGACGTAGAAGTTGACGGGTGCCCTGTCACCGGCCCTCCCATAATCGGCAAGAATATAGTCCGTCAGCATCAGCGCTTGGAGCACATCTGGGGCCAGGCTTGCCCGGCGCCCTACCCATTCGTCCATCGTGAGCGGAAACGATGCGAGGGTGTCGCGAGCCGGAATGATTTCCGCACGCTGGTCGATC
>JALYJG010000282.1 GCA_030775365.1 Pseudomonadota bacterium | reverse complement strand
CCCCATAGGTGTGCATCCGATTGGACCGCATCCGTTTCCCCCGCCTGGCCGCTTCGAGAACCAAAGACCGCTAAGGTTTAATAGGCCCGGCGGTCCAGTCGCGAACTCGCCAATGGGTTCGGGCGGGTTCGTCTATAGGGGCGGTAACGGCAGGTCCGGGGTCAGAGTCGGGCCGCCTGGTGGTGGACAAATTGGCCGTGGCGCGCCGATTGGCCGCGGCGCACCGGTTTTGCGGGGGGCACCCGCTCGGCCGGCGCCTTCCGCCGCCGGCGGCGCGCGCAGCGCACCCGCGCATGGCAGGCGATAACGGAGCCGACGATAACGGATTAAAACCGTTTCACTTGCATCCGTATCGGCCCTTCCGCACGACCGTTGATGAACTGGTCGACGTAAGGGTTGCCCGAATGGTCGATATCGCGTTTGGGGCCTTGCCATAGGATGCGCCCTTCGTGGAGCATCGCAATGCGATCGGCGATCTTGCGTGCACTGGCCAGATCATGCGTGATCGTAAGTGTCGAGGCACCGACCTCGTGAACGCATTTGACGATCAACTCGTTGATGACATCGGCCATGATAGGATCAAGGCCGGTTGTCGGCTCGTCGAAGAAAATGATCTCAGGTTTGGCCACCACAGCGCGCGCCAACGCCACGCGTTTCTGCATGCCGCCCGATAGCTCGACAGGGTAAAGATCGCCAACCGAAGGGGCTAGCCCTACCGAAGCGAGGGTCGCGAGCGCCCGCTCTTTGGCCTCTTTTCGAGGCATGTTTTGCGCCTGTAGCAGCTTGAAAGCGACATTCCGCCAGACGGGAAGCGAGTCAAACAGAGCTCCGCCTTGGAACAGCATGCCGAACTTGTCGAGGTGGCTGTCGCGCGCCCGGCCGGTAAGGCGCGTCGATTCCGTGCCGTCGATCTTTATTGAGCCGGCATCGGGCTCAAGAATACCGAGGATGCATTTTAAAGTTACGGATTTGCCGGTACCTGACCCACCGATAATGACGACGGATTCGCCTTTGCCGACGGCGAGATCGAGGCCACGCAAAACCTGTTTGCTTCCGAACGCCTTGGTCACGCCTGTCATCTGTATTTTCGGCGTTGCAGCGCTCATGTTATTTTCCGGCAAAGAAGAGGCCGGTGAGCAAGTAATTCGTCACCAGGATCAAGATTGAGGCCGATACAACAGCGTTTGTCGTTGCGGCGCCCACGCCTTGCGCTCCGCCCTTTGAGTTGAAGCCGTTATAGCTGCCCATGAGCGCGATAATAAAACCGAACGCCGCCGCTTTCCACAAACCGGACGCAACGTCGCGCACCTCAAGATAATGCCAGCACTGCGAAATAAAGTTCGCCGCGTTGAAGTTGAGGCGGTAGACGCAGACCAGGAAGCCGCCGAAGACCCCAATGATGTCCGAGACCAGGACAAGCAGCGGGAGCATCAGCGTTCCGGCGATGAGTCGTGGCACAATGAGATATTTGTGCGGATTGGTCGAAAGCGTCGTCAGCGCGTCGATCTGTTCCGTGACGCGCATGGTGCCAAGCTCGGCAGCGATCGCTGCGCCGATGCGGCCGGCGACCATAAGGCCCGCCATCACCGGCCCAAGTTCCCGTGTAATCGAGAGCACGACGACCGTCGGGATAGCGCTTTCCGCATCGAACCGCGCGAAACCGCTGTTGCTTTGCAGCGCGAGCACCATGCCTGTAAACAGCGCTGTCAGGCCCACGACCGGAAGAGAAAAATAACCGATATCCAGCATTTGCCGCAGCAGTTGCCGCATATAAAAAGGCGGGCGCAGGCAGTGACCGATGGAGATGCCGGCAAACAGCGCCAGACGTCCCGCGGCTGCTAGAAAATCAAGAAAAGTGCGGCCGATAAGTTGAAGCGGGTTCATGGCAGGAGGTTCAAAAGGCCCGAAAAACAAAGGTCAAGGCAACCTATATAACGGGGATTAGGGTGTCAACGCGGAAGCCTCCGCTTTCGGCCTTGCCATTTGCCGCTGCAGCCATTAGCCCCTATGGAATGCCTAGCCCACACCAATCCGGCGTTTTTAGCCACCGCGCCTTTGCTCTGTTGTGGACCGGACGCCTGCTGACGACAACGGGGACGATGGCCCAGAGCGTCGCCGTCGGCTGGCAGGTGTATTCGGTTGCACGCGCGACTTACACGATCGAGCAAAGCTCTTTTCTCGTCGGCATGGTGGGGCTAGCGCAGTTCCTGCCCATGTTTGCGCTCGCACTGCTCGCTGGCGAGACCGCTGATCGCTATGACAGGCGCAAAATACTCCTGTGCTGCGTCGGCATGCAGGTCATCTGCGCCGCGCTTTTTACGTATCTCGCCATCAGTCCAAACGCGTCGCTAACCAAAATCTTCATCGTCGCCGGGCTGTTCGGCGCGGCCCGGGCTTTTTCAATGCCCGCCGGCACC
>JALYJG010000281.1 GCA_030775365.1 Pseudomonadota bacterium | reverse complement strand
CTCGAGGGCCATGGCGGCATCGCGCTCGCGGTTCGAGCCCGGAAATACGATAATCGCGGACTGCATGGCTAAATCCCTTCCGACAACATCCCCGCCAATCTAGGGCCGAGGTTGTGCCGACGCAAAGGAATTTTAGCTGCCGCCCGGGAATTTTAGCTCTCGGTATCGCCCCTAACAGCTGAGGAGGGCGGCGGCGGACATCGCGGGTTATCGAGACGCCAGCGCGCGACTTTCTGGCTGCCTCTTACTACTTCGTCCGCCCGTTGCTCGAGCCCGAGATACGTAAAACCGGCCTTCCGCAAAACTTTTTGGGAGGCTTCGTTGGCCGGGTCGGTCGTCGAGAGGATGGTTTTGTTCTCGTCGCTCGCAAAGGCGAGCGCGATAGTCGCCGCGACCGCTTCGGTCATGAAGCCCTGGCCCCAAAAGGGTTTGCCGAGCCAGTAACCAAGCACGAGCTCCCCAGGCCTTGGCTCGGTGCGGGAAGGATGCAGTCCAACGGCGCCCATGAGGCCCTTATCGGCGCGCGAGGCGATCACAAAATATTCCGCTGCGCCCTGGCGATGGCATTCGGCCATTCGATTATGGAATTCTTGTGCATGTTTCAGGATGTAGGGATGCGGCAGCTGGACGAGCCACCGCACCACGTCCCATTCGCCGATCAACTCCACAAGGCGTGGCAGATCCGTCTCCTTCAGCGCGCGCAGAAGAAGGCGTTCGGTTTCCGCGAATGGTGTGTCGGTGACAAGGCTCATTTTGAAAAGTCTATCATGAAACCATGGGCGGGGAAGGAGCGCCCGGGGGGCCTCGTATGAAGGTTGGTGAAGGTTGGCATGACGCGCGAGGGTAAAGCTGATAGACCTCAGCCTATGGAGTTAGCCGCAACCATCTTCGCACTCGCAACCGCCCCGGGACGTTCCGGTGTTGCCGTCTTTCGGGTGTCGGGCCCGGCGGCAAAACAATGCGCGCTCAGCCTCTGCCCGGGCCAGCCCATGCCCGGGCCGCGCCAGGCGGCCTTGCGCAGAATCGCCGACCCAAAAACCGGCGAGGCCATCGACCGTGCGCTGCTTTTGTGGTTTCCAGGCCCCAACAGTTTTACAGGTGAGGATGTCGTTGAGATCCATACGCATGGCGGCCGGGCTATCGCTCGCGCGATGACGGACGCCTTGCAAGGGCTTGGCCTCCGCCTGGCCGAACCAGGCGAGTTCACGCGCCGCGCCTTCGAACATGGCCGCATGGATTTAACGGAAGCCGAGGCGGTCGCTGATCTCGTGCATGCCGAGACGGAAGCGCAACGGCGTCAGGCCATGCGGCAGATGGACGGCGCGCTCGGGCAACTCTACGAGGCCTGGCGCGCAAGACTCATGCGCGCGCTGGCGCATTCGGAAGCTTCTATCGACTTTGCTGACGAGGATTTGCCGCAAGGTCTTGCCGAAAGTCAGATCTATGAATTAACCCGCCTGATAGAAGAAATCGCCGCTCATCTCGATGACAGCAACCGGGGCGAACGTTTGCGCGAAGGCTTATCCGTCGCCATTCTTGGCCCTCCCAATGCCGGTAAATCAAGTCTCCTGAATGCGCTGGCCCAGCGCGACGCCGCGATCGTTTCGGCAACGGCCGGCACGACACGCGATGTGATCGAAGTGCATCTCGATCTCGCGGGCTGGCCGGTTCTTCTAGCCGATACGGCCGGCTTGCGCGAGAGCAATGACAGCATCGAGAGCGAAGGTATTCGGCGCGCTTTGCTACGCGCCGAAAGAGCTGATCTGAACGTGCTTGTTTTCGATGGTGCGACTTGGCCGGTGCTGGATGGCCCGACCGAAGATCTGAGTGATGGGCGCGCGCTTCGGGTTCTGAACAAGGCTGATCTTTTAGGCCCCCATGTCCAGTTGCCGGAGGATATACTTGCTGTCTCCGCACGGACAGGAGCCGGCCTCCCCGTTCTGCTTGAGCGCCTCACGCGCCTTTTCGAGATCAAGTTCGCTGATCGAGGTACGGCGCCCTTGACGCGCGCGCGCCACCGGGCAGCGCTCGAAGAGACATTGCTATGTCTTAAGCGCGCCCTAGCGGCTCGCGAGGCCGAACTGCGCGGGGAGGATATCCGTCTGGCGATGCGCGCACTCGGGCGCATTACGGGCCGAGTGGATGTCGAAGATTTGCTCGAGGTTATCTTCAAGGATTTTTGTATCGGGAAATGAAACGCGGGAGCTGGCCGTTTAACGGCGCCGCTTTGGCTCGCCCTTTACCGCCCTAGAATATCCTTGACCTTGCCTAGAAATCCTTCGCTCTCGGGACTGGTCTTGTGCGGCGAGCCTTCTTCGGCGAATTCTTTCATGAGTTCTTTTTGGCGCTTCGTCAAATTGACCGGCGTCTCGACGGCGAGCTCGACATACATATCGCCGCGCGACGTGCTGCGCAGGAC
>JALYJG010000280.1 GCA_030775365.1 Pseudomonadota bacterium | reverse complement strand
CAAGACCTCCTGCGACGCCATAACGCTTTGCGTGATGCGATGGACCGCGCCCGCCACTACGGCGCCATCGCCCGAGACGCTTTAGGGCTGTTTCCAGACCATGCGGCGCGGCAAGCTTTGCTGGATATCATTGATTTTACGGTGGAAAGAGAATTCTAGGTAAAGCATTTAATATTTGCATCAGGGCCGCATATACTTCGCACATACATTATTAAGAGAGGAACTTTATGAAACTTATCAATCGTGGACGCGCTGAAAAATACGGGGCCTACGCCAAGGATCTCACGGCCGACAAGGGTCTCAGAAAACAAGGTTTCAAGGGGACAGCTGTTGCCTATGGCTCCCGTATAGCTACCTTCATAGCGGCGGAAGCGTTAATCCAAGCTGTGGTCGGCGGTGAAGCCGTGGCCGGGCTAGCTACCGGGCCGCTTGCCATCATCGTAGAGCCTTTGATTGGTCTCTTAGGGCTGGGCGAGGAAATCGGCGGCGGTTTTGGGGCGGCTAAGCTCGCCGGATTTGTTGGAAGAAAGGTGGATGCCTGGTATGCCAGCCGACACCCGACTGAGCCGGTCATAACGTCCCAAGCCGTGCCGGCCCTCCCGACGGCGCCCACAAAAGCCCCGCCATTCCGCGGTCCGTCACCGCCCAAGAATCTTGGGTAGCGCTCGATAACACTTGGATAAGACTGCCCTCACTCGGCCTATTCGACTGTGACGCTCTTAGCCAAATTGCGCGGCTGGTCGACATCCGTGCCCTTAGCTACAGCCGTATAATAAGCCAGGAGCTGAATAGGTATCGCATAAACGAGCGGTAGCAGGACAGGATCGGCGGACGGGACGGTCATGCTCCAGTAAGGTTTGGAGCCGAGTTTCTTTAAACCGGCTTCATCCGAAATCATGACGACTTTCGCACCTCGCGCCATAACCTCTTGCATATTAGAGGCAGTCTTTTCGTAGAGACCGTCGCTCGGTGCCAGAAAGATAACCGGCATATTTTCATCGAGCAGAGCTATCGGCCCATGCTTCATTTCACCGGAAGCATAGCCCTCGGCGTGAATATACGAGCACTCCTTGAGTTTAAGGGAGCCTTCCAGAGCGAGCGGATAGAGCAAACCGCGGCCGAGGTAAAGCACATCCGTCGCATCGCAGAGATTCTGCGCGAGCTCTTGTACATGGTGATCGCTGCGCAGAATGGCGTTCATCTGCGCCGGTACCTCCCGCAGCGATTGAAGGATCGCAGCTATGCGCTTGTCGTCCAATGTCTTACGAGCCTTGGCCGCCGCCAGCGCTAGGCAGAGCAACACGGTCAATTGTGTCGTGTAAGCTTTGGTGGAGGCGACACCGATTTCTGGCCCTGCAAGCGTCGGCACGACGATAGAAGCCTGCCGCGCAATGGAACTTTGGGGCACGTTGACGACAGCCATTATTTTCTGGCCTTGGGCCTTAGCATACTGGATGGCCGCCAAGGTATCCGCTGTCTCACCCGATTGCGACACAGCTAGCGTGACCCCGCCGGCCGGCATTGGTGCTTCCCGGTAACGGAACTCAGAGGCGATATCAAGCTCCACAGGTAAGCGAGCCAATTGCTCAAACCAGTATTTTGCCACCATCCCGGCGTAATAGGCGGTGCCACAGCCGACGATGGTCAGGCGCGGCACGGTCGCCCAGTCGAAGGGGAAGTCCGGCATGGCCAGTTTATTGTCGGCCGTTACAAGCGAGTTCATCGTATCGCCAACCACCGCGGGCTGCTCGAAAATTTCCTTGAGCATAAAGTGGCGATATTGCCCTTTGCCGATCGAGGCGCCGCTCAAGGCCGTGAGATGAACCTTGCGTTCGACGATCTTGTCGCCGCTGTCGTGGATAATCGCTTTACCGGCTTGCAGTTCGACCCAGTCACCCTCCTCGAGGTAACTGATCTTGTTAGTCAAGGGCGCTAGCGCAAGCGCGTCCGACCCGAGATACATTTCGCCGTCCCCATAGCCAACGGCCAAAGGACTCCCGCGTCGGGCACCGATCAGAAGATCCTGGTGGCCCCTAAAGATCACACCGATCGCGAACGCGCCGTCGAGGCGCTTAAGCGTAGCGGCGGTCGCCTGCTGCGGCGTCAGCCCTTGCTTCAGGAAATCGGTTAATAAGACCGCGATGGTTTCCGTATCGGTCTCTGACTTGAACCGGTACTGCTTTTTTTCCATTTCCTCGCGCAATTCGCGGTAGTTTTCGATGATGCCATTATGAACAAGTGCAACCTCATCCGTGGTATGGGGATGTGCGTTGTCCTCGGTCGGCCGGCCATGGGTCGCCCAGCGCGTATGGCCGATACCGACGGTCCCTGAGAGGGGCTCGCGTTGCAGTTTTTCGGCCAGCATATCGAGCTTGCCTTCCGCACGACGGATCTCGATGTGGCCGTTCGTCAGCGTCGCAATGCC
>JALYJG010000279.1 GCA_030775365.1 Pseudomonadota bacterium | reverse complement strand
GGGTCACGATGACCTATGCTGACGATTCGGACCACGCCCAGCGCCTCTATGATTATGTGAGTAAGCTGTGGTTCATGCCCGCCACACCCATTCTTAGTAATGGCGGCGCCAAGCGCGGCTTGCCGATTTCATGCTTCCTCAACGAATGCTCCGACAGCCTTGAAGGCATCGTCAATCTTTGGAATGAGAATGTCTGGCTCGCGGCCCTTGGCGGCGGCATCGGCTCTTATTGGGGCAATCTACGCTCCATCGGCGAACCCGTGGGCCGTAACGGCAAGACATCCGGCATTGTGCCATTCATCCGGGTTCAGGACAGCCTGACGCTCGCGATCTCCCAAGGCAGCCTGCGCCGCGGCTCGGCCGCCTGTTACTTGCCTGTCAGTCATCCGGAGATCGAGGAATTCATCGAAATGCGCCGCCCGACGGGGGGTGACGTCAACCGCAAGGCGCTTAACCTTCATCACGGCATCGTAATTCCGGACGCTTTCATGCGCGCGGTCGAAAATGACGAAGAATGGGCGCTCACGAGCCCGCATGGCGGCACGATTATTCACCGTGTCAGCGCTCGTGCCCTGTGGATCCGAATCCTAACAGCGCGTGTCGAGACCGGCGAGCCTTATCTGCTCTTTATCGACAACGTGAACAGGGCGATCCCGGAGCACCACAAGCTTGCAGGTCTCCAGGTCAAGATGTCGAATTTGTGCAGCGAAATCACGCTCCCCACCGGTAAAGACAAGGACGGAAAGCAGCGCACCGCCGTATGCTGCTTATCGTCACTCAACCTCGAAAAATATCTCGAATGGGAAAATCACCCGACCTTCATCGAGGATTGCTTGCGTTTCCTCGATAACGTGCTTGAAGATTTCATTCAGCGCGCGCCTGACCATATGTCGAGGGCCAAATATTCGGCCGCGCGTGAGCGTTCGGTCGGTCTCGGCGTCATGGGACTGCACTCGTTCTTCCAAAGTCAGAACGTGCCGATCGAGAGCGTGATGGCGAAGGTTTGGAACAAGCGTATGTTTCGGCACATTAAGGGACAAGCCGATGAAGCGTCGCTCAAGCTTGGCGAAGAGCGCGGCCCATGCCCGGATGCTCTCGAATACGGCGGCAAAGACCGCTTTTCGAACAAGATAGCCATTGCGCCTACGGCTTCGATTTCGATCATCTGCGGCGGCACGAGCCCCGGCATCGAGCCAATGGTCGCCAACAGCTATACCCACAAGACTTTGTCCGGCAGCTTTGGGGTGCGTAATAAGTATCTTGAACAGACGCTCGTCAAATATGGGCGCAATGACGATGATACCTGGAGCAGCATAACAACGCGCGAAGGATCAATCCAGCATCTGGATTTCCTGACCGAGCACGAAAAGATGGTTTTCAAGACGGCATTCGAGCTCGACCAGCGCTGGCTTATCGAACTGGCTGCCGATCGGACCCCTTTCGTTTGTCAGGCGCAGAGTCTCAATGTGTTTCTGCCGGCGGATGTGCATAAGCGCGATTTGCATGCAATCCACTTCACGGCCTGGAAAAGGGGCGTCAAGAGTCTTTATTATTGCCGCTCGAAATCGCTGCAACGAGCCGAGACGGCGCCCCGCACGGCCGAACAGCCCGCGCAGTCCGTGCCTTTTGTCGCCAACGACGATGCCCAGCCGAAAGTCGCCCAAGGCGAGCCCGTCGCGGCAACAACGGATTACGAGGAATGCCTGTCGTGCCAGTGAGGGCCGTCGCATAATAACGCCCTTACTTTGCCGCGATCGAGGCGGCGCCAGAGTCTATGTTCTGTTTCCCATAAGGTCAGTTTAGGATTCCCGAGGCCATTTTTTTCGCCCCACACATAAAGCGAAGACAAGGTTTTGAGGAATCACGGTCCAAAGGCAACGAAACCAGGGGTAAACACAATGGCAATCATCAGCGCATACACAATCGAGCCGGCCCTTGCCCGCGATATCGAGGATGCGATCCTTCTGGGTCATATCGGTGAGATCGATTCCGTTCTCGTGCGCATCGAAGACGAAAGCGATTTTCCAGCGCCTCTACGCTCCGGGCTTGAGGCGTTGCGCCATTTCCGCGCGCATTATGGCAAAGGAAGCGCGTTCCAACCGGAAGACGAATTGCAAAAAAAGAAAATGAGCCTAATGGAGTCGGCCTGGGGGGCTGAACTTTTGGATATGCTGCGGCACAATGAGGCTTATGTCGCGCGGCAGGCGTGACGACAACATAGTTGGGGCGGGGGCTTTTCAACGCTACCGCCAGCGCAACCGAGGGATATGATATGAAGCCATCCATGGTGACCAGCGGGTTTGAGCTCACCGGTTGTAAGATCCAGAAAAACATCGGTATCGTTCGTGGCCTTGTGGTGCGTTCGCGATCGGTCGTCGGTAACTTTATGGCCGGACTGCAAACGATTTTCGGCGGCAATATCACGGTTTATACGAATCTTTGCGAGAA
>JALYJG010000278.1 GCA_030775365.1 Pseudomonadota bacterium | reverse complement strand
CCACCGGCTTGCAGCGCCAGGCGCCCGACCTGGGGCGCGCTCGTCGAGAATGTAGACAGGCACGACTGTTCCCCGTTGTGCGGCGAAAGCGAGCGCCCGGTTATCGGAAAGGCGCAAATTCTCGTAAAACCATACAAGACTGGTCGGCATGGCTGGGAGGTGCTCCGGCGGTAACATGGCTCGCGATTTCAACGAATAGCCTCTCGCCGTCCGATGCCGTCGCTTGGGGCGAAATGATCGGCCAGCAGGAGGTCAGCGTCAAATGAATAGTTGTGAAAGCTTAAACGGCGCGCGCCTTAAAGCTCGTCCATCGACATCTCTGCTCGTCACCTCTCGAGCTTAAGAGGCTGGTCCAACTGGTCCATTGTGCATTGAAGCGGCGACTTGTCGGGCCGCCACCTCAGAAAGCGTGTACCGTGCCGAAAACGGCCCCCCGTCACATGATCAAAGCCAACCTCCACGACAAGCTCCGGTTTCAGGGGCTCCCATGCTGTGGAACGCTCAGCGCTCCAGCGGCTCGGGCCGCTTGGAGCGCGGCCCGTAAAGCCGGGCGGCGCTATGAGTTTTTTAAGGGTTTGGGTCAATTTCTGCTTGTCTTTTTGAGGTATTGCCGAAGTAAATCCCACGTGATCGAGCAGCCCTTTGTCGGTGTAGAGACCGAGCAGTAGCGAGCCCAAAAGCCGCGAATTCGTCGCGTAGCGGAAGCCCCCCACGACGCAATCAGCCGTGCGCAGAAACTTGTATTTCTGCATGAGCCGCTGTCCAGGTTGATAGGCCGCATCCGCCGGCTTGGCTATTAGGCCATCAATCACGCCTTTCAGGCGTTTGATCCAACTTTCTGCGGATGTCAGCGAAGCGACCTGGGGTGATAGCGCCAGCCGCGGATTTTCCTTGGCATATCTGGCGAAGAAATCCGTGAGCCTTGCCCGCCGCTCAGCAAAAGGAAGGGACAGAGTGGCGGCGCCTTTTTCGTCGCCCAGGAGATCGAAAAGCATGAAGGTCGCCGGAGCTTGGGCCGCCAGTTTTTTAACGCGAGAGGCTGCGGGATGGAGCCGAAGCTGAAGCTCAGAGAAGGAGTAGGCCGTGTCCTTCTGGATCAGTAGCTCACCATCGACAACGAATTTCTTAGCCTTCAGACTTGCCAAAGCTGCCACGATATCGGGAAAATACCGCTCAAGCGGTTTGCCGCTTTTCGACTGCATTTGGATAAGCTCCCCGTCGCGAAAAGCTACGCAACGAAAGCCGTCCCATTTAGGCTCGTAAAGCCAGTTCTTGCCTTGCGGTAAAGCGCTAACGCTTTTGGCCTCCATGGGCTCTAGCGGATACGTTAACGAAGAGCCCATACGAAGCCTTTCGATCGACAGAATCTCGTCACGCCGCAAGCTGGTCGCCCGGCAGCTTAAAGTGGCGCGCTACGGCGTGCCCGTGTCCCGCCCACCGCGCCAATAGATGCGCAGGCAAAAGAGGGCAATGCCCGCCAGAGCCACTTTCGCGACCAGTCGTTCCGGCCGATGACGCAATGTGGATCGGATGCCCATCTCGGCAGGAATGTTGGGCACATGCCCCCGTCTTAAATCATCGAGGATGCCCTCGATCACTTGAACGCGGTCCGCGAGCATCAAAGGCACCCAGTGCAGCAAATCGGACTCGCTGTAGCGGAAAGCCAAACGCCGAAGCATGCCGCTTAGGCCCTGCGGCGGCACTGTGGAGCCGAACACTGCGCTCAGATTGGGCCGCTCATTCGATCGCAGTATTTCGACATAGGGCTCTTGCTGCGAGGGTCGCTTCCAGCTCATGCCCTTGTGCTCTTGCCCACTGTCCTGGCGCATTGGATAGGTGGGATGATCCTTCCTATCGGCATCGGTCTCCCAACCCGGCCGAGGGTTTGGCATAGCCTCTGTCATAGTTGCTCCTTTCAAAACCCAGCCGTTGCTGGGATCAGCACCGGCTTGATGATTTCATCCATTTTTGATGAGAATATATTGTAGGCATCCGCCACTTCTTCGAGCGGGAAGCGGTGCGTGATGAGACCCTTGGGATTAAGCCGTCCGGCTTTGACATGATCGAGAAGTGTGGGCAAATGACGCTATACTGCCGCCTGGTTCGCGCGGATCGTGAGTCCCTTGTTCACGACATTGCCGATTGGGACCAGAGTATCGATCGGTCCATAGACGCCGACGATCGATATGACGCCCCCTTTTCTTGCGCTGTTGATCGCCCAGTGCAAGGCGGTCGCGGCCCCGCCCTGGATTTTCAGGACTTTACCAAGCAAAGACTGCATCATGTTGCCGGAGGCATCGCAACCGACGGCGTCGATGCACACATCTGCCCCGATCCAATCGGTAGCTTTTTTAATAAACCACACCGGATCCTTCATCTCCCGAAAGTTGTAGGCCTCGCAGCCCGCATATTTTCTCGCGAAGTCCAGCCTGTAGTCGAGATGATCAATGATCATGACGCGGCCAGCACCAAAC
>JALYJG010000277.1 GCA_030775365.1 Pseudomonadota bacterium | reverse complement strand
GGCAGTGCTTTTCCGCTGGGCTTGGCGGCGACTTTGGCGGCCGGCTTCGCGGCGGGTCTTGCCGCAGCTTTAACCGGCGCTTTCCCGACGGGTTTTTTCGGCGCCGCTTTTGCGGCCACTGCTTTTTTAATCGGAAGCGCCGCCTTTTTGGCGACCGCCTTCGCAGCGGGTTTCGCAGCGGGTTTCGCAGCAGGCTTGACGGATTTCGCGACCGCCTTTGCGGCCGGTTTGCCTACGGTTTTGCTGGCCGCCTTGGGAGGCGTCTTGCCTGGTGCCTTGCCTTTAAGCGCCGCTTTAGGAAGTGGTTTTGGTACCGGTTTTACTTTTGGAGCGGGCGCTTTAGCAGCCGCTGCTTTTGCTTTGACTGGAGCCGGCTTCGCGGCTTTAGCAGCAACTTTGACCGTCGGCTTTACCGCCGCTTTGGGAGCCGGCTTTGCAGGGGGTTTTGCGACAACTTTTGCAATCGGTTTTTTGACGATCTTCATGGCTTTAGCGGCCGCAGCGGCCGCTTTTGCAACGGTTGCTGCAACTTTTTGTGCCGCTTTGGCAGCTTCTTTAGCAAGTTTGGCTTCGAGAGACGCGGCCTTGCCTGCGGCAATCTTATCGGCGCGTTCCTGTGCCTTGGCTTCTTTAGCCGCTTCTTTGGCGGCTTTTGCATTTGCCGCGTCGCGAAGTTTCATCGCGGCGGTGCGCGCCTTCGCTTTAACCTTCACCTTAGCCGGATCGAGGTCTTCGGGTTCGATGCCGTTGTTGAGAACGGTCAACTCAGCGCGGCTAAATCCGCTGATGCTGCTGCCGGCAAGCGGCGCCTCAGAGGTCGCTGCTTTTTGTTCGAGATGTTCTTTGGTGGCGCGGAGCGCGACACGTGCGAGGCGTCCGTTTACCGGGAAGACCAATTCGTTGATCTCGGCATCGTCGAGCAGTTTGAGAATCTGATCGAAGCAATTGCCTTGATCTTTCGGGCTATGCGCGTCGGATCCAATTGCGATCCCAACATTTTTCGCTTTCGCTTTTTTGAGCAAACGGCGATGCGCATCGAGATATTTGCGTTGCTGGTCTTCCGGATAATCGCGATAGAGGAAGCGCGCGTTGATTTCTATGGCCATGCCGCGCTCGGCGCAAGCATCCAAGAGTTGGTCTTCGTACTTCTCAAGCGTTGCCTGCGCGGGCCAATGCCCGTACAGCGCGGGAACATAAAAATGCCCGACAATTTGTCCGGGAAGTTTCTCGATGGCATCGAGTAGCGTCGCCATATAGAGTTCCCACGTTTTTTCCGTGCCGACATGATCGTACAGGGCAACGAAGTCCGGGTTGTCAAATGCCCACGCGAAATCGGGGCCTTTCTCGGGGTGCTCAATCGTGAGGAAATGCACCGACCGAATCATGCCGTCGGGCTTCATTGCATCGACAATATTTTGCGCATCGGGTCTCGCGCGGGGATCGTTATCCACCTCAGCGCCGATTGAAAAGCGCATTCCTTTGCGCATTCCCTCAGATACAACGGCGGCATGCGCAACGTCGACTCCGGCTGTTTCGGCTGCGCCGTACAGATCACCGGCCTCGGCTAATTTAAGCGCACGGCGTACCAGATTTACGGCCGCCGGATCTTCGAACGTTAGATAGTTAATATGATCGGTAACCATCATAAAGCGTGGGGCCCCGCGACGGCACGCATGATAGAACCAAAGGAAGAGCATCCGGGCAGAGTAGGCGATCGGGCGTTCCTCGGCATATGGTTTGTGCTCGCCCTTGGCGTGGCCGTGTATGTCGGGGATGGCGACGATGCGTGGGTCGTTCAGCGTTCTACTTCCTTTACACCACGTGGAATCCACATCTGCGACGCAGCCGGTGGGCGATCGCGCTCGGGCTGCCGATGTTCGATCCACGGAATAACAATTTCAATGAGTATTTCCATCGATCTCTTCATCAATTCAAAAGACATCGAGGGATGGGTCTCGGCTCCGGCCGCAATAGCTTGGGCCGGGAGATATGGGAAATGGACGAAGCCGACCAGGACGGGCGGCGACGCATTTTCAGTCAGGGATAGCGTCTCGTATAGCGCTTGATTGCAAATATATGTTCCGGCAGAATTGGAAACGTAACCGGGGATGCCGTTTTCAGTCCACGCTTCGATGATGCGTTCAAACGGCAAGTTTGAAATACGGGCATCCGGCGCACCGCGTGAAATCGGGTCGTTTTTGCGCATGACACCGACGTTGACGGCTTGGGCAAAGTCTAAAACGTTGACCGCGACGCGCTCAAGGGCAACAGAACTGCGGCCACCCGCGACTCCCGTGCACAAAATGAGATCGGGCGAATCCAGCCGGATGGCCTCTTCGAGGCGCTCGCGCAGCGGCCGCGTCTCCACCGGCAGAATACGGGTGACAACAAGCCGCCCGGAAATCAGGCGCCCTTCTAGACTACGGACAACGAGTTCACTCGGGTTAATTTTGTCGCCGCCGAACGGCTCAAACCCG
>JALYJG010000276.1 GCA_030775365.1 Pseudomonadota bacterium | reverse complement strand
CATGCGGTTAACAAAAACACAGCCAAAATGGGAATATATCGGCGAAAAGGCAGCTTCATACCGAGCTCGGCGGGAAAGGCTAGCGCTTACTATCTCGGCGTTTTTTGCCGCTGTCCATCTATTTGATTTTGAAAGGGGAGGAATTTCTGGCAAACTTGCTGGACTCGCCCTTCTCCGGCTCCCACCCTCCGCGCTGATGACCGTTTTCTTTCGCTCTCTCGTCCTGCTCTGTCTCGGCTTTATGGCCTTGTCATGGCCCGCCGACGCTGCCCGCGCCAAAGAGGCGGTAGCTACGCCGGCGATCATGCTGCGGGCTGGGACGCATCCAGATTTTGATCGGCTTGTGGTCGATTGGCCGAATCGCGTTGCCTACACGGTCCACCGCGACGGCGGGCACGTCACTGTCGAGTTCGCATCGCCAGCGCAAGTGAGCTGGCAGGATGTCGTTTTAGCCCATGTTACGCGTGCCAGCGGGTTCATGGCCGTCAACAAGGACGGGCAACTGATACTGAGCTTTAATGTTAAACCCGCCGCCACGGTTAAAGACTTCACGAGCGGGAATTCAGTAGTCGTCGATATCACTGACGCGGCCGGCATGACAGCGCCCCCCCGGCCCGCCGCGGCCAAAGCCACAGCCGGTCATGAGGGCAAAACCACCGCCGCCCCTCCCTTAGAAACAGCCCCAATCGCACCGGCTTCGTCCGCGCCTCGCGCTCCGCCGTCTGTGCCTCCCGCTCTCGAGCCGCCGGCAGCGGCTCCGCTTTCGGCTACGCCTGCAGAAAGCGCCGCGATGACAATGTCTGGAACGGCAGGATCTGCAGCATCACCTCCGGGACCAACCATTCCTGTCGCCACCCCCGCTTCGGCAAGTCCTCCGCTTACGACACCATACGCCGCGATACCGGCAGCTGCGACCGCACCCGCCGCCCCAAATGCCTTGCCGAGCCCCCTGCCTGCCGAGCCGATCCCGGGCAGCGAAGCGGCAAAATCCTCCTCCCCGCCCTCCGAACAAACGGCCGCCATTGCCCCTGCCCCGCAACCATCGGCACCCGTTCCCGCAGCCGAGACCAACCGGGCCGCAAAAACGCTCGGCAAGCTGCCGGAATCCACCGACGCCCCACTTCTGGTTGCTACGCTTGACCCCCATGTGGACCTCCGGGCGGTCGTTTATCAGCGCGGCGGCTACGGCTATATCGTTTTTGACCGCAAGCTCACGCTAACGCTGGAAAGTATGACCTCCGGGCAGACGGCCGCGCGCGCGTCCCTGGAACCCATCGATCTGGCCAAGGCCACAGGCTATCGCTTCACGATCCCGCCCAACGCCGAACTACGCGCCGCCCGCTCCGGTACCGCCTGGCAACTCTTCATTACGCGTCAACAGCCAGACGTTCCTGTCAGCGCCTCACTTGTGGCCCAACCCGATTTTGCTCTCGGCGCCCGCTTTTTGCTGCCTTTGCCGGACGCACCTGAACCGGTGCGTCTGACAGATCCCGTCGTTGGCGACGACCTTATCCTGATCGCCCTTGGCCAGGCGCAAGCCTTCAGCGTCAAACGCGAGATGGCAGATTTCGAAATTCTACCCGCAGCACAGGGCCTGGTGCTCCGCTCTCTTACGGACAAGCTCATCGTTCGCGACGTCACAGATGGCATTGAAATTACCGCCGAAGGCGGTCTTCACCTATCGACATCCATCGACACGGGTGCCTCGCAAGAATTAGCGCAACGCGCCAAAGCCGCGGCGGCCGGAAAATCGATGTTCGAATTTGCTCAATGGGCGGGCAAGCCGGGAGAGACATTCACGCAAGCCCGGCAGAGGATACAGCAAACCATCGTCGATGTGCCGGAAGCGGAGCGTAACCGCGCGCGGCTTGAGCTGGCGCGCTTTTACTTCGCCCATGGCAACGGCGAGGAAACCTCGGCGCTCCTCGCTTATTTGGTCAAACTCGTTCCCGACCTCGCCGCTCATGCCGATTTCCGCGCTTTGGATGGTGCAGCCAAGATCGTCGCGTGGCGCCCCGACGACGGGCTCAAGGATTTTGCGACGCCCGCCCTCGAAACCCAGCCTGAGGTCGAGTTATGGCAGGCTGTAGCCCAGGCCGAGTTACGGAACTGGAAGGAGGCCGAAGAGAAATTTGCGCTCACGGAAGCCATGCTTAATGGCTATCCCGAGCCATTTTATTCGCGCTTTTCCGTCCTATCGATTGAGGCGGCGCTGGCGATGGGCAAAGATCGCGAGGCCGCAGACTGGCTCGATCGCCTTGAGAACGGGCGTCATAGCGAACTTGCCGAGCCAGCCATGGAGTATCTGCATGGCGTGCTCGACGCCAAGGCCGGCCATGCCCAAAAGGCAGAGACGGCATGGAAAGAGGTTTCGGTCTCGAACAACAGCCTTTACCGCGTACGCGCGAAAATGGCCCTCATCGATCTTGGCGTCTCGACGCGCTCGCTAACACCGGCGCAAGCGGCCGATCAGCTCGAAG
>JALYJG010000275.1:1920-2493 GCA_030775365.1 Pseudomonadota bacterium | reverse complement strand
CCCGAAAGAGTTTTGCAGGCCGTGACCGACAGCGTGACGCTCGCCCGCAAACTTTGCGACGACGTCGAATGGAGCGCCGAAGACGGCAGTCGCACAGAACATGATTTTCTCTGCCGCACGGTGGAAGCGGCGATCAAGGCCGGTGCCCGGACGATCAATATCCCGGATACAGTCGGCTATACGACGCCTCAGGAATATGCGGATCTGATCAAGATGCTCGTCAACCGCGTTCCCAATATCGACAAGGCAGTATTGTCGACGCACTGCCATAACGATCTCGGTCTCGCCGTCGCCAACTCCTTGGCCGGGGTACTCAGCGGCGCTCGGCAGATCGAGTGTACCGTCAATGGCCTTGGCGAGCGTGCCGGCAATGCGGCCCTCGAAGAACTCGTCATGGCCATGAAAGTTCGTCATGACTTGATGCCTTTCACGACCAACATTAAGACCGAAGCCATCACGAAAGCGTCGCATCTGGTGTCGAGCATTACGGGTTTTGTGGTCCAGCCCAATAAAGCCATCGTCGGCGCGAACGCCTTCGCGCATGAAAGCGGCATCCATCAGGACGGCGTGCTG
>JALYJG010000275.1:0-1910 GCA_030775365.1 Pseudomonadota bacterium | reverse complement strand
ATCAAGAACCGTCAGACCTATGAGATCATGACACCGCAATCGGTGGGCATTCATAAGACCTCTCTCAAGCTCGGCAAACTTTCTGGCCGGAATGCGTTCCGCAGCAAACTGCAGGAACTTGGCTATGAGCTCGGCGATAATGCGCTCAACGATGCTTTCGAGCGATTCAAGGCGCTGGCGGACAAAAAGAAAGAAGTGTTCGACGAAGATATCATGGCCCTCGTGGATGACGAGGCCGCCCGGGCGCATGATAATATCCGGTTTTTGTCGCTCGAAGTGCGTGCGGGATCAAAAGGCCCCCAGACCGCCACGCTTGAAATTCAGATCGAGGGTCGCGCAGTCTCCGCAACGGCGACCGGAAACGGTCCGATTGATGCGGTGTTCAACGCTATCAAATCGCTCGTTCCCCATAATGCCACACTGCAGCTTTACCAGGTCAACGCAATCACAGCCGGCACGGATGCGCAGGCGGAGGTTACGGTGCGCCTTGAAGAAAACGGGCGCACGGTCAATGGCCAGGGTGCCGATCCTGACACGATCGTCTCATCGGCGCGCGCCTATCTGCACGCTCTCAACAAGCTAGCGATCAAGCGGCTCAGAAGCTCGCCCCCCGACCCGGTCCGCGACGGGGAAATCAATTTGAAAGCGGTCTAAGAGGCCGCAGCAAGCGGGGCCGGCAGGCCCGTCAGGGGTTACAGTGGTAAAAGGTGCGGAACAGATCAAAGCGGGCCAATGGGCGCGGCAGGCTCTTGAGCACCTGGCAAAGGACGGGTTGGTCCCGACACCGGATAATTTCGCTGTCTATTACAGCTATTATGCCGAGAGCAATCCGAACTTGAAAATGGCTATGGATATGCTGCTCAGCCAGCATGAGGCGCTGACGCAAGAACATTGCGCGGACTTGCACCGCAGTTATCTTGGCCTGGACGCCGAGCATAAAATGTTGCGGGACAGTAACGCGACGATCGAGGCCGAGATCACCAAAGTCATGGGCGCCATTGAGTCGGCGGCGACCGACACGACCAAATTCAGTAAAACCCTCGATAATTTTTCTGGCAAGCTCAACGATACTGGATCGCTGGAGCAGATCCGCGACGCTGTCAGCAAGGTGGTGACCGAAACGCGTACGATGACGCAGCAGAACGAGCGCCTACAAAAGCAGCTCTCGCAAACCACGCAGCAGCTTACCGAGGTCCGTTATAACCTCGATTTGGTGCATCGGGAGTCGCAAACCGATCCTCTCACCGGTGTCGGGAACCGCAAATTTTTCGAGCAAGAGATGTCCAAAGCGACCACTGCGGCCGTGGACAACGGCACGCCTCTGACCTTGCTCATGATCGACATCGACCACTTTAAGAAATTCAACGACAGTTACGGTCATTTGATCGGGGACCAGGTTTTGCGCCTCGTCGCCCGCACTCTGGTTGAAAATTTGAAAGGACGCGACGTTATTGCCCGGTTCGGCGGCGAGGAGTTCGTCATCCTCCTGGCCCAAACGCGCGTGACGGACGCCGAGAAAGTTGCTAACCAACTGCGCAGCAGCCTGTCCACCAAGCAGATCCGGCGCCGTAAGACCAACGAAACTCTTGGGGCGATCACCATCTCGATCGGCGCCACCGAATATTATCCCGGTGAGGATACGGACGGTTTTATTGCCCGCGCCGATGAAGCGCTCTACAAAGCCAAGCAGACCGGGCGCAATCGCGTGGTCGCAGAACCTTTGACCGCCGCGCAGATCGAAAAAATCAAGGAAGCGCCCGACCGCTCCGAAAACGGGGATTTGTGACGCTGCTCTTGGCATTGCCGCAGCTTCCTGATACCAACTTCACCTGTTCCGACTGCGGGCATGACGGAATTGGTAGACGTATCAGACTTAAAATCTGAAGCCGGAAACGGCGTGCCGGTTCAAG
>JALYJG010000274.1 GCA_030775365.1 Pseudomonadota bacterium | reverse complement strand
GCCTGACCGATCTTTCCGTCACCGAAGCCTTGCAGGGGCTTGCCAATAAGACATTCAGCGCGACCGAGTTGGCGACGGCTAATGTGGCCGCGGTTGAAGCGGCGCGGGGTCTCAACGCTTATATCACCGAGACGCCGGAGGTGGCCTTGAAGCAGGCCAAAGAGTCGGATGCCCGCCGGGCCGCGGGCCAAGCTGGCCCGATGGACGGTATACCGATCGGCGTCAAGGATTTGTATTGTACGAAGGGTGTGCGTACGACCGCAGCCAGCCATATTCTCGATAATTTTGTTCCGACTTACGAATCCACCGTATCGCAGAAACTATTCGATGCCGGCTGCCTCATGCTTGGCAAAACGAATCTCGATGAATTCGCGATGGGATCCGGCGGCATCACGAGCCACTTCGGTCCGGCCATCAGCCCTTGGTCCGGAAAGGACCCGGCGAATGCGCCGCGTAAGCTCGTTCCCGGCGGGTCTTCAAGCGGCTCGGCCGCGGCTGTCGCCGGCCGCTTTGCCATGGCGGCCACCGGAACCGATACCGGAGGGTCAATACGGCAGCCGGCCGGCGTCTCGGGCATTGTCGGGATTAAACCGACTTACGGTCGTTGTTCGCGCTGGGGCATAATCGCATTTGCGTCCTCGCTTGATCAGGCCGGCCCCATGACGCGCACGGTCGGCGATGCCGCTTTGATGTTGAGAACCATGTCCGGCTTCGATGCCAAGGATTCGACATCTGTCGACCAGCCTGTGCCAGACTTTACCACGGCCGTCGGCGCGTCGGTGAAGGGCATGCGGGTCGGCATACCTTCGGAGTACAGCATTGATGGTCTCCATCCGGAGGTGAACATTCTGTGGGACCAAGGCATAGCTATGCTTAAGGATGCGGGCGCAGAAATCGTCAAGGTCAGCCTGCCGCACAGTAAATATTCACTCGCGGCCTATTACATCATCGCACCGGCTGAGGCGTCGTCAAACCTCGCTCGTTATGACGGCGTGCGCTATGGCCTGCGCGTCAAGGGCGACAATTTGATCGATATGTATGAAAATACGCGCGGCGAAGGGTTTGGCATGGAGGTGCGGCGGCGTATTCTCGTCGGCACCTATGTTCTCTCGGCCGGCTATTACGATGCCTATTATCTCAAAGCGCAGAAGGTGCGACGCCGTATCCGTAGCGATTTCGACGAGGCCTTTAAGAGTTGTGACGTAATCCTGACGCCCACGGCACCTGGTACCGCCTTTGCCATCGGTGAAAAGCAGGACGACCCCATCCAGATGTATCTTGAAGATGTGTTTACCGTGCCGCTGAACCTGGCCGGGTTGCCTGGTATTTCGGTGCCGGTGGGTGTTGCCAAGAACGGGCTGCCACTTGGTCTGCAGCTTATGGGGCGCGCCTTTGACGAGATGAGCCTTTTCAAAATGGCGTCTGCGCTCGAAAAAGCGGCGGCGTTCACGCATAAACCAGCATTTACGGCGTAAAACACATGGCGACAGTACAAGGACACACGGGCGAATGGGAAATGGTGATCGGGCTTGAAGTCCACGCCCAGATTATGTCCAAGGCTAAATTATTCTCCGGCGCCGCGACCGAGTTCGGCGCCGAGCCGAACGCTCAGGTCAGCCTCGTTGACGCCGGTTTTCCGGGCATGCTGCCGGTGATTAACGCGCGTTGCGTCGAGCAAGCCGTCCGCACCGGGCTCGGTATCAAGGCGCAGATCAACCTGACTTCGGTCTTCGACCGCAAAAATTATTTCTACGCCGACCTTCCCGCGGGCTATCAAATTAGCCAGTTCAAGCATCCGATCGTCGGCAAGGGTGAGATCCTGCTGGACTTGCCCGACGGCACCTCGCGCAGCGTCGGCATTACGCGGCTGCACCTGGAACAGGACGCGGGGAAAAGCATGCATGATCAGAGCCCCACAGAGACATATGTTGATCTGAACCGAGCCGGGGTCGCGCTCATGGAAATCGTCTCTGAGCCGGACATGCGGTCGGGGGAAGAGGCCGGCGCTTACTTAAAGAAGCTGCGGGCGATCATGCGCTATCTTGGGACCTGCGACGGCAATATGGAGGAAGGCTCCATGCGTTGTGACGTAAACCTTTCAATGCGGCGGCTGGGCACCAAGGAATATGGAACGCGTTGCGAGATCAAGAACGTCAATTCGATCCGTTTCGTGATGCAGGCGATCGAGTACGAGTCGCGGCGGCAAGTCGAGATCCTCGAAGAAGGGGGCACGATCAAGCAGGAAACCCGCCTCTGGGACACAAGCAAGGGCGAAACCCGCTCCATGCGCTCCAAAGAGGAAGCGCATGATTATCGGTATTTTCCGGATCCGGATCTTTTGCCGCTGCAGCTCAGTCAGCAATGGGTAGACGATATCAAGAAGAGTCTCCCGGAACTGCCGGACGAGAAGAAACAGCGCTTCATCGAGGAATTCGCTCTGACCCCTTACAACGCTGCCGTGCTCGTGGCCGAAAAGGAAATCGGCGACTTCTACGAGACCGTTCTCGCTGAAA
>JALYJG010000273.1 GCA_030775365.1 Pseudomonadota bacterium | reverse complement strand
ATGATGCTCTTGATGTGATAACGTCGTCGATTCACCGGTCGTGCCGCAGGGGACAAGACCGTGCGTTCCCTGGTCGATTTGCCATTGAACGAATTTCTGAAACCGTTTGCTATCGACCTTGCCGTCGGCAAACGGCGTTATGAGAGCGGTAATCGAGCCGTGAAATTGTGAATTCGTCATGGATTCTCCCGCGTTTGAGCCTCGGCCCACATCCTATTATAGGAAGCTGTATGGGTCCACATCGACGAGGATACGCAAGGATCGTGGCGGCCGGACTGTCGCGAGCCAGTCCCGCAGCACGCGCGAGAGGTTCACGCTGCGGGGAGCTTGAATAAGCAGCCGGTGCCGGTAGCGGCCACGCAGCATTGCGAAAGGAGCGGGGGCAGGCCCGAGGACCCGGATGAGGTCGTTCTGCGGGGCCGTCGCGGCCAGCGCTTCGGCCTGCCGAATGACCTCGCCGGCATCCTTGCCCGAGACGGTAACGCTGGCAAGGCGCCAGACTGGTGGCAAATGATAGGCCTCTCGCTCCTGCATTTCGGCCGCCATGAACGCGTCGCGGTCACCCTGAAGGAGGGCTTTCATAACGGGATGCTCGGGCGCGGTGGTTTGCAGTAAAACTCGGCCTGCGTCCTCGCCCCGGCCGCTTCGACCGGCGACCTGCTGCAAAAGCTGGAACGTACGCTCGGCCGCACGCGGATCGCCGCCGCTGAGGCCCAAGTCCGCATCAATCACGCCGACGAGCGTCAGGCGAGGGAAGTGATAGCCTTTCGCCATAATTTGCGTGCCGATCAGAAGATCCAGTTCCTTTTTCCCCATCTGGTCAACAAGGCTTTGCGCGGCGTGCGGGCCATCGAGCGTGTCGCTGGCCATAATCGCAAATCGTATGTCCGGCAGCCGCGTTCGGATTTCCTCCGCTACCCGCTCGACGCCAGGCCCGCACGCGGCAAAGCGCCCCTCGGCGTGGCAGGCCACACATTGACTGGGCAGACGCATCACAAAATCACAATGGTGGCAATGAAGTTTGCCGGAGTGCTTGTGCTCGATCAGCCAGCTCGTGCATTGCGGACATTTCATGCGATGGCCGCAGGCCCGGCAGAGCGTCAAGGGTGCGTAGCCGCGTCGATTGAGGAACAGCATGGACTGCTGTTGCTGAGCGACCGTCTGCCGCAAGGCTTCAAACAAGGGCGGGCTGATAAATTGCTGCGACGGCAGCTTGAACTGACGAAGATCGACGCAGTCGATCTTGGGCATCGAGGCGTTACCGAAGCGCTGACGCAAGACGACATGATCGTATTTTTTATGCTGCACATTGTACATCGTTTCGAGCGAGGGCGTGGCGGACGATAAAATGATCGGGATATTTCCCGTATGTGCCCGGACCACAGCCATATCCCGGCCGTGGTAAATGACGCCTTCTTCCTGTTTGTAGGCGGCCTCGTGCTCTTCATCGACGACAATGAGGCCAAGAGCCGGATAGGGCAGGAACAGGGCCGAGCGCGCGCCCAAAATAAACTTCGCCTCGCCTTTGGCGATCGCATGCCAGTTGAGCCGCCGCTGCTTGTCGGAGAGTTCGGAATGCCACTGCACAGGTGAAACGCCGAACCGTTGTACGAAGCGGTCAAGCAGCGCGGCCGTCATGGCGATCTCAGGCAGTAGAATTAAAGCCTGTCGTCCCTGCCGAAGAGTTTCTGCGACCGCCTCGCAGAACACTTCGGTTTTGCCGGAGCCTGTCACCCCGTCGAGTAACGTGACCGAATAGTTTTGCGCCTTCACTTTCTCGATAAGCGTGGCGGCCGCGGCGGTCTGATCTGGCGTCAATTGCGGCTGGTGATAAGAGGGATCCGGGAGGGGCGAGGAATAATCGTCTTTTTTCTTGGGCAGGATCACTCCCATGCTGCCAAACAGCATTTTGAGCACGGCACCCGGCGGCGTCACCGTGTATTGCGCCACCCAGTCGATGAAAGCGCGGCTCGTGGCCGGTACCGGAGGCAATCCGGCGGGGCCGATCATCGTTTTGAGTTTGTCGCTCGGCACGCCGCCTGTCCCTGGGCCCCACACCACGCCTACGGTCTTGCGCTGGCCGAGCGGAACTTCCACGACCGTTCCCGCCGTCTCAAGGCCCGGCAAGGGCCAATAATCATAGGCGTCCGCCAAGGGCAACGGCATCAAAACGCGTTGTGTCGCGGGGGTGGCGGGGAAATTAGTCATCAGTTAGACTAGCACCTAGGGATCTGATTCACTCCAGCAGGAGAGTTAACGTGAAGTTCTTTGTTGATACCGCCGATCTGAAGGACATTAAAGACCTGGCCGCCACGGGGCTTCTGGATGGCGTTACGACCAATCCGTCTCTCGTCGCCAAATGCGGGCACAGCAATTTCATCGACCTGATTAAAGAAATCTGCGCAATCGTTCCTGGCCCCGTCAGCGCCGAGGTGGCCGCCACTGAATTCGAGCCCATGCTAGAGGAAGGTCTTTATCTTGCGAAGATAGCGAAGAACATTGCCGTCAAGGTA
>JALYJG010000272.1 GCA_030775365.1 Pseudomonadota bacterium | reverse complement strand
ATATTGACATTGGTACGGAGCACCTGGCTGTAGCCGCTAAACAGAACAGCTGCGCCTACGCCGACCAAACCAAGCATATAAAGAATGGGAGCGATCGCGAAGCCCGCACGGGCTCGATTCCTCCCCTTATTAAAAAAGGTTTTCGGAGGAGGTCGTGGGGGCCAGTCAGTCACCTGATTCCCGATCTTCTCATACTCGCATTCATCCATGGACCCATACCCGCGCGGATACGCTTATCCGCTGCGCGAATCCTGATACGGCACATTGCCGTTGACTCTGCGGCCCAATCGTTAATTTTTGGTCAAGCCAATGACATTGCAGGCCTTTGGCGCCATTGAGGATGGCTGGAGGTGGCCGATTTCCCCGGCATGATTTACTCTGTCTTCACACTTTGTTAACTTCCGAGCTCATTTGAGGAACCGTGATGACCAATCTTGCCGCAAAGCTCGCCGAACTCGGCCTCGTTTTACCGCAGCCCCCCGTCGCCGTAGCGGCCTATGTGCCTTACGTTATCGCAGGGAATTTCGTCTTTATTTCGGGCCAATTGCCGATGGAAAATGGCGAGCTGAAATATAGAGGTTCTGTAGGCAAGGATATCGACCTTGCCTCGGCCCGAGCGGCCGCTCAGCTTTGCGCCCTTAATCTCTTGGCCCAGATCAATGCCGCGTGCGACGGGGATATCTCGCGCGTCGTCCGCTGCGTCAAACTTGGCGGTTTTGTCGTGTCTGCCCCTGATTTCTATGATCAGCCTCAAGTGGCCAACGGGGCGTCCGAACTCATGGAAAAAATATTCGGCGAGGCCGGTCGTCATGCAAGAACGACTGTCGGCGTCAGTCATCTGCCAAAGAATGCCTCGGTCGAGATCGACGCTATATTTGAGATCGAGCTGTCTTAGAAGTTCTGCATGAGCCTTTGGACGGCGCTGCCGTCTTGAGGATGCTCAAGCGAGCCTGATCGACGTCGCATCTCTTCCGTAAAAGATTTGCCGCCATTGCGTAAGACTTCTAGCTGCTGCTGCAGTTTCAACAATTCGTCGCGCGCTGCATCGGATTCGCCTGAGACCGACAAATCCTTGATTTTCTCAAGCATTTTGTCCGTATCAAGGGGGAAGGGGCCCACCGATGGGGCGGGCGTGGCCGAGCCATGAAGCGTTTCCGGGCCTGGATGCGCGGCGCGCATCGAAAGCGCGCTTAGGTAGGATGTGAGCGCCTGCCGCAGCCGCTCGACAAGTCCCTGCAGCTCGCTCTGCGTTGCCTTGCCGTCGAGCCCGTCGGCGAGTTCACGCTGCGTCTCGTGCAAACGACGCTCGGCAATACCGACAGGACCGTCCTCGATCTGCACTGCCGCCTGCCAAAGCAAGGCAGAAACAGCGCCGTTGATCTCCGGGCGGCGATCGAGCACGAGCCGCACGGCGCCCGAGCGCAAGGCCATCAAAACCACGTTATCCCCATGATAAGCCACAGGAACATGCGCAACACCTGCCATGACATTGGCCACCTCGTTGCGGATGCCTTCGTCCTCGGGACTTTGCAATAGCTTGCCGCGCTCCTCGATCAACGCCCTGGCGACGGGGTGATAAAAGACACGTTCCGGCACATTGATATCGACAGCTGCGGTCGTCGTGGTGTGACCCTTGCCATCACGCGCAAGCAATTGAATTTGCACCATATCGCCCGCCCAAGCATAACTGGTCAAATCCTCGATATTGACGCGGCGCAGGCTTTTCGCATCGGGCGAGGCCAGCGGGATCTCGATAGGCGTTGCATCAATGCCGGGCCGGGCCCGCGGCGTGATGAGGGCGGCGACGGACGTGACGCCAAAATCATCGGAAGCCTCGTAAGCCAGGCGCACCGCTTTATGTTCCGTGATCGAGGGCGGCTCGACAAAGGCTACCTCGGGCGGCTGGTCGCCAATGACCCTAATTTTCCAAGCATGTATATCTTGCCAGCCCCTGCGGATAGCTAAAGTGGCCCCGCTCTCGATCACATGGGCCACTTCAAAGTCACCGTCGCGATCGGGCGTAAAAGGAATGCGCTCCCCGTTCAGGAGAAGTTCTGGCGTATCGCCATCATGATCGGCCAGATGCGCTGTCAGAATGCTGCCTCGGGGCACCTCGATGATTTCGCCATCAAAACGAGAGCCGGCTGGAGTAGCGATCATGATCGGGGGCAAACCCGTATAATCGGGCGGCGAAATCCAGGCATCGAGTGCCGGCGTCAGCAGGTGAAGCTGCATGCGTATCGCGGGATTGAGGGAGGCCATAAACTGCCCACCCCAGAAGCTCCAGCCAAAGAGACCCCCCAAAGTGACCAGAATCAAAAACACATAACGAAGGGGCGGGGCTTTACGTTTTCTGCGGGTGAGCGGTGAGAAACCGAGGGGAGCGGCTCGACTAAAAAAACGGACGCGGTGGCGGCGCGAGACCATTACAACTCTGTTTCCGACTTCCCCTGCAGAAGTCATTTCCGAAGCTTTCCTCGGCTTCCCCTCAATCATAACCGCGAAACACTAAATAAATAATTAGGATTTAAGGATTATTTGTCAAAACAGCTTTGC
>JALYJG010000271.1 GCA_030775365.1 Pseudomonadota bacterium | reverse complement strand
GCATATGCGAGATGAAAATGGTCGAAACCATTTTCTTTATTGCAAGTTAATCAAAAATACCGATTATGGTCAGAAGTTCCTCAGATCCAGAAATACATTAATTTTAACCGGAGAATATTCATGACGGAAGCCGCCAATCTTGCCAATGGCCATACGGGCGAAGCTAAATTCGGTTTCAGGTGGTTTGGTCCCGATCGCGATGTGCCGATCGATATGGTACGGCAGATCCCGGGCGTCACCGACATTGTCAGCGCCCTTCATCACGTCCCGAACGGCGAAGAGTGGACGATTGCCGAAATTTTGAAACGTAAAATTGAGGTTGAATTCAAGGATGAGGTCGTTGAACCGAAAGGCCTTCAAGGCGCCGCGCGCGACGACTTTTATAAGCAGGAGTACCGTGCACGGTTGCCGGTCTTGGAAAATCGCACGGGCCTCGTCTGGTCGACGCTTGAGAGCCTCCCCTTTACCGAGGAAATCAAGAACGGCTCGCCACTGCGCGACGAGCACATAGCGAATTATAAAAAGTCGCTCGATAACATTGGTACGATTAATCGAATTCTCGAGGAGCCACAGTTCGAAAACAGTCACACCAAACCGTTCGCCATTCAGAGCGTCATGGGCAACTTTATGCTCGTCGCCGATTGGACACGCACACATTATGAAGAGCTGCGCGACGGATCCAAGGCTCTGGCTTACGATCATGAACGGTTTATGGCGTTCGACATTTTCATGGCCAAGCGCCACGCGGACAAGGACGGCCAGGTCGATTTTAGCGCCTATCAAAAGGACGGCTCCTATTCCGCCAAGGAAATCGAGTCGGCGAAGATTTATTGGGAAACAAAGCTGAAAGATAATCGCTCGGATCAGGAAAGCCTGGCCAACATGATTGTCGCCGGTCTTCCGGGCGCGCAGGCAAGCTTTGGTCCTAATGATCCGCTTGAGAAGAAACTCGATATTTTCCGTGAAGCCGTTCTCAAATATGAGGGCATGACGGTTGCGGATCTTCGTGAAAATATCGACTACTTCTTGAAGGCCGTCGTGCCGAACGCGAAGGCGGCAGGCGTTATGCTTTGCAGTCATCCAGATGATCCGGCTTACTCACCGTTTCTCGGCACGCCTCGCGCCGTTGGCGACGTTGCAGGCTATAAGTTCCTGCTCGATCGCGATTGCGGGGTTGGCTTATGCTTTGGCTCGCTAACACCGAATGAAGGTAATCGTGATGTCATGGGTGTGATCAAGGAGTTGGCCGATCACGGGTTGGCTCGCGGCATGACGATCGAGCAAGTATTTCCGCACGTTCATTTGCGCCCCGTCGAAACGGACGGCAAAAACTTCAAGGAAGGCCGCCACGCGGATCATGTTGATGAATTGAGCCAGATTACCTATGCGCTGACATCCTATGGCTGGAAGGGCGTGTTCAGGCCGGATCACGCACCGAATCCGAGCTCTTTACATAGTCTCATTGAGTGCCTCGCGAAAAAGGCCGATCCTCTCGGCGACGCGCTTGCCAAGCAAGAAAAGTTTATCGGCGACAGGGGTTACACCGTGCCAGGTCGCGCCATGGGTGGAAGCCTGCTGGCCGGATTGTTCCACGAAGCGAATGTCGAAGTGACCGGTCAGGCCAAAGCCGTCGATACGCTCATCGTCAAGGGCCATATACGTCCCGAACAGCGTGACCAAGCTCTCGAGGATATCCGCACAGAGGCCTACGAAGCCCGCCGTCGCAGCACCCCGCAGATTCTGGTTCCACCGACGGTTCCGGTAAGTTCGGCGTATAAGATCGCCTGACGATGGCTTATTTCGCGCTCACGGACAGGCATCGCGAAACCAAGCAGATGACGGGCGAGGACATGTCGGCGCATGCCGGTATGCCGGTGCTGAGAATTACACAATCTCAGTTTTCGGGGTGGGACGAGTTGCGGGTGACGGGAAGGCTGTCCTCCGACGCTGCCTGGAAGCGCACGAAAGAGCTCAAAGCCGCGGTCTATGGCCCCGGAAGTCCTTTTGCCGGAATGGAGAAGGACGCGAGCGCATTTCCGGCCCGCGAAGAGCCGTTCCAGGACAACGTTCTTTATCAGTTGGCCCAGAGTCGCTTCCCTCGGGCCGAGAAAAACGAACGCCGTGTCTCTGTGGAAATGGATTCTTCCGAGTTCTTTGACAATGTCATCAAGTACGGTGTTGCGGCCGTCATCAATCCACCCGAAAGCCAAGGCCGACGGTTCGACTTTCCCGGCATGTTCAACCGCGCCCAGACTTACGTTGAAGAGACAAAGCGCGCCGTGGCCGGAATTCTTCTCGTGGACGACGCCAAGTCAGCGACAGGCGAAGCCTATTGGCAGCACCGGACGGCAATTCCGGAAAAGCATTTATCGAACCATCCGAAGGATGGCTGGCAAAATTTTCTTGATGAACTTCACGAGCTTGCGCATCTGTGCCAACTCTCCGATGGCGGCACGCTTTTCGAACGCGGTCGGGAACTCCATGCCGATTTGTTCGCCCGCAGCGTTCTCCGGCAGGGCGATGTCGGGCACGAGACTTTGATCGGAGACATGCATGTCCGGTATATTGATCTCCTGGCGTCCCTAGAAC
>JALYJG010000270.1 GCA_030775365.1 Pseudomonadota bacterium | reverse complement strand
ATCAATATCAGCTCGATCAATGGCCAGCAGGGCCAGGCCGGACAAACGAACTATGCTGCCGCGAAAGCGGCGCTGATCGGCTTCACAAAGTCTCTCGCCCTCGAATCGGCATCAAAGGGCATAACCGTCAATGCGGTGGCGCCGGGGTATGTCGACACCGAGATGGTGCGCGCGGTACCGGCCGATGTACTCGACAAGATCATAGCCAGAATACCTGTCCGTCGGCTCGGCAGCACGGAAGATATCGCGCGTATGGTTGCTTTCCTGGCCGCCGACGATGCGGGCTTCGTCACCGGCGCAACTTTTGCCCTCAACGGAGGGCAGTATCTTGCCTAATCGTGAACGACGCCTTTATCTGTCGCGGCAGTCCATTCCCGCTATCATGTATGTCCTTTTTGGCGGCTTGATGATGGCCACGCCTTACCTCGTCGAGCATAACGGCTACAACGAAAGCGTCATGGTCGCACGCGAAGGGCTGCCCGCGCCCTTCGATCAGGCGCTTGTCTTGATCGGCGGCCACACTGTCGGTGGCGCGACCGGCATTATGCTGAACAAACCTCTTTCAGCGCAAGATCACGATAAGCTTTCAGCTTTCTTGCGGGATTCCGGACTCACCGTAAGCTATGGCGGCCCGATCGCCGTCAGTGAAAAGGTTTTCGTCCTCGAAGAGAGGAAGGAAACACCGGACGATAAAAACCCGGATTTTGATCTCAAAGAGTGGGACATCGCTATCCGCGACAATCCCGATCTCATCAATGCCATCCGCAAGAGCGACAAGAATAACGAGCATCATTACCGCATCTTCACAGGATACGCCGCCTGGAGGCCCTTCCAGCTGGAGATTGAAGTGATGCTGAAACAAGCCTGGCGTCCAGTGACAACGACGCACGATCTCGTGTTTCAGACGGATCCAGCATCACATTGGGACGCCGTCAATCGCCGCGAACAGGACAAGCTCAGGAAAGCGAACCCTCCCGATCAAAGCTGACCGCAAACCTATGAGCGCTAAGGCGCGGCGAGCTGCCAGCATCGACAACGATGGCCGCCGCTATCAGGCGCGCCCACTCGTCGCCATCGGCATCGTTATTTGGCGTAGCGATAAAGTTGTCCTCATCCGCCGCAGCAAGCCACCGCGCCAAGGCGACTGGGGCCTGCCGGGAGGTGTTCAGGAATGGGGTGAAACGATTATCGAGGCAGCGGTACGGGAAGCGAGAGAAGAGACAAGCCTCGATATTACGCCGCTTGGGATCATCACCGCCCTCGACAGCCTCACGCGCGACGACCACGGCAAGGTCGAGTTTCATTACACGATCATCGACGTCGCCGCCGAGGCAACCGAGGGCGTGGCGCGGGCCCAAAGCGACGCCCATGAGATCCGGTGGGCAACCATGGACGAGGTCGAACAGCTTTGCGGCTGGCCTGAAGTTAGCCGTATCGTTCGTCTTTCAGCCCTGCAGCGAGCGTTATAGTTAACGAGAACCGCGCCGTCTGGCAGACAATCCGGGCTTTTCCCTTTGATTTCTGGTTTGGTTTCCGCCCGGGCGGCAGGATGCGTCCTGCCGAGCCCTGGTTGCACCAATTGACTGTCTTGGTTGATCCTGTAGGTTGAAACCATTATCTATGAACACATAGCGAAGCATTTCAGATCGGATATAGCATGCAAGGTTTGGGTTACGCCCCGCAGCGGGCCGCAGGGCATTTGTCCCTCGACGACATCAGCTCCGCTGAAGAAATGCAACCGACGCTGGACATAGCTCGGCGGGCCGCCGGTTCGCGATCCGATCCTCCAGCATCGGTCTTACTCAACGGGGAGACGGGCACCGGAAAAGAAGTTTTAGCGCGCGCTATCCACGACGAGAGCCCCCGTCGAAATCAGCCCTTTGTGACCGTGAATTGCAGCAGCATTCCGGAAACGCTTATTGAAAGCGAGTTGTTTGGCTTCAGGCGCGGTGCGTTCCTAGGCGCCGATCACGACAAAAGCGGCAAGTTTATGGTTGCTAACAAAGGCACTCTCTTTCTTGATGAAATCGGAGACATGCCCATGGCCTCGCAAGCCAAGTTGCTCCGAGCGCTGCAAACGGGTGAGATCGCCCCTCTCGGCGAGGTCCGGACGCACAACGTAAATGTGCGCATCATATCGGCGACTAATCTCGACTTAAGAAAAGCCGTGAAGCAGGGAAAGTTCAGGGAAGATTTGTTTTATCGGCTCAACGTGCTCGAAGTCTCTATTCCCCCTTTGCGCGAGCGAAAGGGGGATATTCAAAAACTAGCTGACATATTTTTGGCCACACATGCGCGGGCAGAACGCAAAAAGATCACCGGTTTCAGCGCCGCTGCCAAGCAGCTTCTGGACCGACACCCCTGGCCCGGAAACGTTCGAGAGCTTGAAAATATGGTTCTCAGGGCGGTTATCATGACGGATGATGGAAAACGCGTGGAGGCCGATTGGTTTCCGGGTTTCGAGAATGCAGAGCCCAGAAAATCGCCAAACGCGGGGCGGCCTCAAATAAAGACGGCACCCCCTTCGGATGCGCCGGATGGCCTGCCCACGAACTTTGTTTTGAATTTGATCGGCAAGGATGGCCAGTTTAAGAC
>JALYJG010000269.1:842-2681 GCA_030775365.1 Pseudomonadota bacterium | reverse complement strand
GATCCGGACAACCGGGTCAACGCCTTTCACATGGCCGGCAACGAACTTGCGATCCCGTGCCGGGCCTTCGCAGGGGTCTTCAGGCGTATTCGGGACGAGTTGGGTTTCTCACGCAACGGCGCGCATGCCAGCGAAGTTGCTCCCGCTGTGGACGCAGCCCACGCTATCCGCTTGCCAGGCATAACCCGAGGGGGCCACCTGCTCAATATCGCCCATGACGGGCGGGCCATGGGCGATGTGCGCAAGCGCAAAATCATGGTAGAGATGCTTTTAACCAGCAATGAGCTTCTGCACGGAGCGAGGTTTGCCTCGCCGGGTGACCATCCTATTCGCGCCTTCTTTAACTACGGCATTCCTGTTGCCCTTGGGACCGATGATCCCGGCATCATGGGCATCACGATCAGCCATGAGTATCAGAAAGCGCATAAAAATTACGGCTTCAGCAAAAGCGATCTGCTCGTCATCAGTGCCAACGCCGTGCGTTATGGCTTTGCCCCGGAAGAGGCCCGCGCGCCGGTCATGGAACTCCTTGGGCTTTTTAACCGCACCCACCAGCTGGGCGTGCCGGGCCAGATCTTCGATCTGGCACAGCCCCTGGATCTCGGCACCGTGGTCGCTAAGCGGCCGACAGCTAGATTTTTTCACGGCTCCAACCGCCCTCAACTGACGCCAGCATCCTGAGGGCCACGCCCCGCTTGTCGATTCATCGAAAATGGCATAAATCTGCCTAAGATGGATTTCAACCGCCTCAACCGCCAATCGCTTGCCTTTGCCCATGATGCGGCGATGGCGGCTATTGCTTTTATCCTTGCGCTTTATTTGCGCATGGGCACGGACTGGACGCCCCTACCTGCGGATGCGCTTTCTGTTGCGCTCCTTATGTTCATGACGACCTGTGCGACCGTCTTCTGGATCTGCGGGCTTTATCGGAGTATTTGGGCCTTCGCCTCCGTGCGCGACCTTTTGGAAATTCTTCGCGCTGTGACGATTGCTGTCGCCGCCTTTGTGATGCTGGCCTTCCTAACGACGCGCCTTGAAGGGGTGCCGCGGACCGTACCCTTTATTGCCTGGTTTATCCTGTTGGCCGGACTTGGCGGCTCGCGCATAACCTTCCGACTGTTGCGCGAACGGCGGATAAGCTCGCTGTGGCTTCGCTCGGGCGGTGGGCGGGTCAACGTCCTCCTCGTCGGCGCCGGAGACGAAGCCGATCTCTTCATGCGCGCGGTCAGCGCGAACCCCCAATCCCCGTTTCACGTTGTGGGCATCATCGGGGAGAATAACAAGCGCGTCGGTCGGTCCATCCATGGCGTCGAAGTGTTGGGAACAGCCGAAGATCTGCCTGTCCTCGTGCAGAAATTGCAGGAACGTGGCAAGGGCCCCAGCCGCCTGGTTCTAACGCGGGCCATCACCCGCTTCAATGGGGCGCTTGTTGCCGAACTGCTGGATCGGGCGGCCGTCCTCGGCCTCAGCCTCTCGCGTCTCCCGGCGCTCACAGAGCTTCGCAACGACGTGTCCGCCGCCCTGACGATGCGCGACCAGCCCCTTGTGCTCGAAGATTTGCTTGGACGACCGGAAATCAAGCTCAACCGACAGGAAATTCGTTCCCTGATTCGAGGCCGACGCGTGATTGTGACGGGCGCCGGCGGCACGATCGGCTCGGAGCTATGCCGCCAGATTGCTGCGCTGGAGCCCCAATACCTTGTGCTTCTGGAGATGAGCGAATTCAACCTCTACCGCATCGAGATGGAAGTTCGCGAAGGCTCCCCCGGACTTGAAACGCGATCGATCCTCGCCGACGTGCGCGACGGTGTCCGGCTTGAGCAAATTTTTCGGGTCGAA
>JALYJG010000269.1:0-832 GCA_030775365.1 Pseudomonadota bacterium | reverse complement strand
GGTCGAACGCCCCGAGCTTGTTTTTCATGCCGCCGCCATTAAGCATGTACCTATCGCCGAAGAGAACGTTCGCGAAGCGGTTTTGACGAACGTTCACGGCACCCGAACCGTCGCGGACTGTGCGGCTGCCGCCGGCGTCACGGCGATGGTTTTGATCTCGACGGACAAGGCTGTGCATCCCTCCAGCGTTATGGGTGCGTCAAAGCGATTGGCGGAAATGTACTGCCAGGCTCTTGATCTCGCTTCGAGCCAAACGCGCTTTATCACCGTGCGTTTCGGCAATGTGCTTGGCTCCACAGGCTCTGTCGTACCGCGCTTCCAGGACCAATTGGCCAAGGGCGGCCCACTGACAGTTACTCATCCCGAAATCACCCGTTACTTCATGACCGTACGAGAGGCGGTCGAGCTTGTGCTGCAAGCTTCCGCGCTTGGGGTTCAACCGGGCGACCAACATGGCAAAGTTTTAGTCCTCGACATGGGATCTCCTGTAAAAATCGCCGATCTTGCGCGGCAAATCATAAGGCTTGCCGGTTACAAGCCGGACGAAGACATCAAGATCGTCTATACAGGGTTGCGGCCGGGCGAGAAACTCCACGAAGAGCTTTTTGCCGCTACCGAAGAACTGCTGCCTTCGGCGGCTGACGGCGTGAAGCTGGCGAAGTCGCCAACCGTCGAATTGGCCTGGTTGCGAGAGGAATTAACAAATGCGACGACGCTTTTGCTGAAGGGCGCCGACGAAAGCGCAGCTCTGGCGCAGCTCCGGCGGCTCGTGCCGGAATTCACGCGCGACGAGAATGTTACGAAGGTCGCCGCAACGGGTTGATGCCTGTCC
>JALYJG010000268.1 GCA_030775365.1 Pseudomonadota bacterium | reverse complement strand
GCGAGATACTGTGTGACCCGCAGAGACTGCGAGTTCGCGCGGTGGCTGCCGCTGACAAGTAGGATATGCATGTAAACTCCTAGCGAACTTGCCGCACTTCCTTAACCTCAGGAACATAGTGCTTCATCATGTTCTCAATGCCAGCTTTGAGTGTCATGGTCGCGCTGGGGCATCCCGCGCAGGAGCCCTTGAGGTGCAGATAAAGAACGCCGTCCTCGAAACTTTGAAAAGTGATGTCACCGCCGTCTTGCGCCACCGCTGGCCGGACTTTGGTATCCAGGATCTCCCGAATCTGGTTGGCAATGGCACTATCATCGACCGGAGCCTCCGGGATCGACATATCGCACTCCCCCGTCAAGACAGGGCGATTATGCGTGAAATGGTCCATAATGGCTGCGAGTATGGCGGGCTTCAAAACGGGCCAGTCTTTGCTGGCCGCTTTGGTCACGGTGATGAACTCGCGCGCCAGAAATACGCCCGAAACGCCATCGACGCTGAACAGAGCTGTCGCCAAGGGCGACGATGCGGCAGCTTTTGCATCCGTGATCTCAAGCGTGCCGGCGGCCATGACTTCGCGTCCCGGCAGGAACTTCATCGTGGCCGGATTCGGCGGCTCTTCGGTCTGGATAAACATGGCGGCCTCATGCGTTGCGGATGAAGTATATATAGGGTCTTTCCCAGCTGATTTCCAGCGTTATGCCCAACCTATCTGGCCCTGTTTCACAAATCCGTGCTGCGCATAGGGCAGGAGCGCCGAGAAGGGCTCGGCATCCGTGCCTGTCAGCCACGACTGAACGCCGAGGCCCCGGATTTCCTCATAAAGGGCGGCGCGCCGCCAATCATCGAGATGGGCCGCTATATCATCGAGCAGAAACAGCGGTGCAGTGTTCTTCGTCTGGGCCAGCATGCGAACATAAGCCAGCATGATCGCGATGATCAGGGCCTTTTGCTCGCCCGTCGAGCATAAATCGGCAACACAATTTTTGGCGCGGTGCCGCACGATCAGATCGCTGCGGTGAGGACCGGTGCCACACGTGCCGGACTGTGCGTCTTCACTGCGCGCGCGGGCGAGGGCCGCCCTCATTTGATCTTCAACCAACAAAGCTGGGCGCGTCTCCAGCGCTTCTTCGGCCATACCTTTGAGCGTCAGATCTGCGCGGGGAAACGCACCTGTAGTCTCGGCAATAGCCGTTCGCAACTCGGCTATCATATGGCGGCGGGCCGCCGCTATAGCGACCCCTGTCTGTGCCATCTCGTCTTCGAGGGCATTCAGCCATGTCGCATCGGCTATGCCTTCGCGCAGCAGACGCGAACGTTCGCGCAGCGCCTTTTCATAGCGGTTCACGCGTGTGCCATGGGTCGGATCGAAACTGTAAGCTAAACGGTCGAGGAGCTTGCGCCTGGCGGAGGGGCTTTCCACCAGAATGCGGTCCATTTCCGGCGTGATCCACGCCATCGTGACATGTTCAGCGAGGCTACTTTGGTTGCGCGCCGCTTTTCCATCGATATGAACAATCCGTCGCTCCGCTTCAGCGGCCTCCGCATCTCGACCAGTGCCAAGCCGTAACAGCCCAAAGGACGTGTTCAATTTCGCCGCTATGGCCCAGCTCGGCGAGCTGTCCTTATTCTGCAGTTCGGCTAAGGCGGCGCCGCGCAAACCCCGTCCGGGCACCAGAAGGCTGATGGCTTCTAAAAGATTGGTCTTGCCGCTACCATTGTCTCCGGTAAGCACGACGGGGCTGGGCTCGACCGACACTTGCAAATCCGTATAATTGCGAAATGACGTGAGCGAGACCTCCCTTACGCTCAGATGGCTCAAGGACAAAGCTGACAAGTCTTGTTTCGCTTGAGCAACATTCGGCATGGCCGCAGGTTATCAGACGAGCCCGGACAACGAAAGCAGAATGAGCGGAGCTGCTTGCGATTTAGCCTATTTATGCCTAGATAATTTTATGCCGGAACTCATTTCGATCCACATCACCTTCGCCACGCCGGCAGAAGCCGAGCGCGTGGCTCAGGCTCTCGTGAATGAAAAAATGGCAGCTTGCGTTCATCTCATACCTGGGATCCGCTCGATCTATCGTTGGCAAGGGCAGATGCAGCAGACTGAGGAAATCCTGCTCGTCGCCACGACGCGCGCAGAACTGTTTGAGCCGCTTCGTAAATTCGTCAAAGCCTTGCACTCCTATGATTGCCCATGCATTGTTGCCTTTCCCGTTTTCGCCGGGCACCCGCCCTATCTGGAGTGGGTGGTCCAGGAAACAACGCCCTGAGGGGATGGAGCGCTATGTCGGTCAACCAATTTGTGCGGCGGGGCCTCGAGGAGGCCCAACATCATCTGACGGCGCTGCTGGCCAATGAGAAGGCGCTGACGGCCATCGGCGAGGCCGGAACGCTGCTGGCCGAGACGTTCCTAGCGGGCGGGCGGGTTTTTAGCTGCGGCAATGGCGGATCGATGTGCGATGCGATGCATTTCGCCGAAGAGCTTTCAGGACGCTTTCGGCTCGATCGACCTGGCTTGGCGGCTTCGTCCATCAGCGATCCTGGCCATCTCAGTTGTGTGGCCAATGATTACGGCTATGAGTTTGTATTTTCGCGCTATCTTGAAGCCCATGCCAAATCAGGGGACTGTCTCTTGGCGATCAGTACGAGCGGTAAAAGCAAGAACGTCCTGCGCGCGGTCGAGGTCGCCAAGAAAATGGGCCTCAAGG
>JALYJG010000267.1 GCA_030775365.1 Pseudomonadota bacterium | reverse complement strand
TGCCAAGCGTCTCTTTCATAACGGGCGGTGTGTAAAAAATCAGGGGCCTGTAGAGCGCGGCGAGCACCCCCGTTGTCACAGCGGCGCCGAAACCGAAGGCGCCGAAGGCGAGGTCCGCCAGGACAGCGCATGTCGCCGCGCCGAGCCCAGCATTAAGGATGGAGGGGATCCAGAGGCTATGCCCGAAAACAGCGTAGAGCAGAGCGAGCAAGTAAGGAAACAGGGGCATCATGTAGAAGGCGCGCCCATGCGCGATGTGGCCCTTCGCTATATCTTGTGCCCAGTTATCGTAAGCGAGAGCATCTAGAAGTGGCAACGGGCCGTAGGGCGTGCCGTGCCACTGCACAACGAAAATCAGGCGCACAACCAGCGCCAGAATAAAAAGCCCACCCAGGTAGTTTGGACGCATCAGGGGAATATGGCGGGTCCATGCCGTTAGTCAAATGAGTCTCCCGGCGACAGAAGCCTCCGCTTCAGGCCGAATGCAAAGACTTATGCAGAAAAGCCGCTTCGTCCGGTGTCGGATCCCGCCCAAGAACGGGATTGCGCTGGGGGAAGCGCCCGAAGCGCTGGACGATCTCGAAATTTCTTTCGGCAATCGAAAGCCAATCGCTTTCCCCGCGGGTGCGTTCGCGAATGTAGAAAAGCGCGAGGCGCTGGTCGCCAAGACTCTCCGAATTTAGAAAGGGCAGGTAGAAGAGCAACTTGTACTGTTTGTCGATGCGGTCATCGAAATGTTTGATGATCGCCTTGCGGGCGAGATCGAGAGCCATCTCGTCGGTTTCAAAAGCGCGCGGTGTGCCGCGAAACATGCGGCGGGGAAATTGGTCGAGCAGCAGCATGAGGGCCAACATCCCCTCGGGTGTGTCTTCCCAGGATTTTAATTCGCCCTTGGATGCTAGCTCATAGGCAGACAAGAATCGCTCGGTGATCGTAGCGTCAAGCGCGCGATCTTCTTTGAACCATCGCTCGCGACCGACGACGTAGATCCAAAAGTTCAATATATCTTCGTGGCTTGCTGACATAAGACAAAGATTACCCAAGGAAAGTTACAGAAAACTTACTGCAAACGATCGAAGACGCGAAATCGGGACAAGTTTGCGAAAAAAAACGCTAAAAATCTCATGAAACAAGAATCGCTTTAGGCCGGAAATAGCGCTGCCAGCGCGAATCGCGCGCTTGGGCTGGCCACAACCGGCTCGTCCCCGTCAACCTGAGGTTGCGGCCCGCCTTGCCCAGAATAGACTGCCTTTTGTTAGGAGAGCTTGTTCCAGATCCGCTTTTTGACGCGACGCATGATGAAGGCGAAAACCACGAGGAACAGGACGACCTTCAAGCCGGTTTGCTTTCGCACTTCCATTTTGGGCTCCGCGGCCCAAGAGAGGAACTGAACCACGTCTTTGGCTTCTTGGTCCACAGTGGCTGCCGTGCCGTCAGCATAGGTGACAGCGTTGTCCGTTAGAGGCGCGGGCATCGCGATCTGATGACCTGGGAAGTACGGATTATAGTTCATGTTCGTGCCCATTTTTTCATTCGCGGGCGGCGTCTGTCCGAAACCGGTCAGGATCGAATAGACGTAATCCTCATGCCCCTCGCGCGCCTTAACGATCAAGGAAAGGTCAGGCGGCAGCGCGCCGTTATTAGCGGCCCTTGCCGCCTGGTCATTCGCAAATGGTGCGGCAAAATTATCCGAAGGCCGCGCCGGACGCTGGAACATGTCGCCCTGGTCGTTGGGACCGTCCCCAACGGTATAACCGGCAGCAATGGCCTTAACTTCTGCCGTACCGAACCCGAGATCAGCGAGGTTGCGATAGGAAAGGAGCTTCATGCTGTGGCATGCCGAGCAAACCTGTTTGTAAACCTGAAAGCCTCGCTGCAAGCCCGCACGGTCATAGGTGCCGAGCGGCCCCGCCTGATGCCACCCACCAGCGGGTCCATGCGGCGGCAGGGCTTCCTCCTTCACAGGTGTGAGCACAAGCCAGGCTAGGCTCGCGATAAAGAGCAGGCCAACCGCCAGAGACAAGAGGGTTAGGGCGCGTGACATTCGTTCTCCTCAAGCCTTCTTTTGCAGGGCTTCTGAAATGCTGTTCGGCAGCGGCAAGGTCTTCTCATATCGCGTGAGCAGGGGCAGCACGACAAGGAAATGCACAAAATACCATGCCGTTGCCATCTGACCGATCACGACATTCCAGCCTTCGGGGGGCCGCGCACCGATAAGGTCGAGCGTTATGCAATCAAGGACCAAAACCCAGAAAAAGAGTTTGAAGATCGGCCGATACCGGCCGCTCCGTACGGGCGAGCGGTCGAGCCAAGGCAAAAGGAAGAGAAGGGCAACTGCGCCGAACATCAGGATGACACCGCCCAGCTTCGACGAAATCATGACCATATGCGTACCCGGAATGCGAATGTCGATCGTGAAGGACCGCAGGATGGCGTAGAAAGGCAGGAAATACCATTCCGGCACGATGTGCTGCGGCGTGGCCATCGGGTTGGCAGTTATATAATTGTCGGGATCGCCCAGCATGTTGGGAGCGTAGAACACCATGATGGCGTAGATGATCAGGAAGATCAGCAGGCCGTACGAGTCTTTCGCCGTGTAGTTGGGATGAAACGGAACCGTATCCTTATCGCTTTTGGGCTCAACACCGGTGGGATTGTTCGAGCCGGTGACGTGGAGGGCTGCCACATGCAGAAAGACCACGCCAACGATTACGAAA
>JALYJG010000266.1 GCA_030775365.1 Pseudomonadota bacterium | reverse complement strand
TCAAACCAGAAGGCGTAATACCGAGCAACTTGACCAAAGGAATGCTGGCAATCGAGGCCATCTGCTCTTGGGCCTGCGCCTGCAGCGCATCGAGGCTACCGAGCGGAGCCGAGACGTTGACAAAATCTTCCTTGACCATATCAAGGATCATGAGGCCCTGATTGTCGCGGGCCATATTGAAGACCTGGCCGCGGAGTGCAAGCTGTTGGGCCGCGCCAGGAGCCATCGTCTGGCCCATATCCACCTTCAGAACGGGCGTCGAGAAATTGTGCGTAATGTCCGAAACCGACTGCCGGGTGCGAATCCAGTTGTCGACATACGGCTTCATCAATTGCGATAGTGAAATGCCGCCGAACAGATAGGCCGGCTTCAACATGTCCGGCACAGGCCGGGACACAAACGTCATCAGCCGGCTTTCGTGGATCTCGGTTCCGAGCACATACCAGGTTTGCGGCTTGTAATAGTCGGCCTTTAGTGGGTTGATCGAATTATAAGCGTTCGGATAAATCCAGAGTGGCTCGATTAGCCGCAGCCCCTTCAGCTTATTCTTGCCGACCTTGGCCTTCAGGATCAGCGGGCTTTTTAGCTCATCGCCCTCGGTTCCAAGGTCGATATAGATTTGCGAAATACCAAAGAAGTTGTCTATTTCGAATGCGCGCCGAAACGTCTCCTGCGTATGAAGGCGCTCAAGCTCGGCTTTGATGTCTTTCAGCTTCTCGGTCTTGTCGTCGGCGCTCGTGGATATCAACTTGATCCATTTGCGCGTCATTTCATTGGCGAGGATTTCCGATGGGCGCCGATATTCCGGCAGCTGCGCCAGATCGGACAGCAGCGCGTAGCCCATGAACCCATAGCCGTCCCACGAATATCCGTAGGACGCGCCGAAATTGTAGACCGCATTGATCTGCGCATCGGCCGCCATCGTCGGCTTGGCGTCGGGGACGACGCCGGGATACGGCTTAGGCAATCTCAGAGCGTGCTGGCGCGGCTCTTCCTTGCGGGCAGCGCTGAGGTAGCCAAGCGCTTCCTCAAGGCCGCGGACAGTCCATTGGGGCGAAGGCTCGGCGATGGGAGACGGTTGTGCTGGCGAGGGATCGACTTGCTTATGCCCGCCGAACCACTTCCGGATGTCGAGCATCACCGCCGACGCACCAGTCCAGCATATTGCGCCGCGAACTCGGCAGAGATAACGACGCTTCTCGTTGCGATCGGCCAGAACGCCATAACAATCGCATCCCCAAGGTTAGGCGAACGCGCGCCTTCAGGCTGCTTATCGACAACCATCTTCATGCGAGCCCCTTGACTTGCCGTTGGCTGGCTCAACTCTTTTTCGATCTTGCGAAGCAGCGGGAGACTCGATGGAAGGCTGATCAATTCAGCGGCGTTCCATGTGAAACTAGGATCGTTGACCGCGCGCCATGTCTTCTCAAAACGCCGGCGCAATTGCCACCAGGCTTGAGCCTTCAGATTGGCGTAAAAATCCTTGTTGAGCGGAGAATCGCGGTCGCCCTCAATCACCCGGCCTTCGGGCTCCAGAACCTCGGCGCCCGCATTCCATGGGATCAGCCGAATATCCCGCGGCATCAGCCCTTCGTCGATCAGCCGGTTCGTCTCCGCCTTGATCCCGGCGCCGACGCCAATGCTGTCATACTGCAATTCTATCAGGCCAAGGCCTTCGCACGACTTGACCGCGCGCCTGGCCGTTATCCCGGTATCGCGCTCGCCCCATTCTTCGCACGACTTGAGGATGACGCCCTTGCGCTTGGCCAGCGCATTTGTATCCCCGCCAGCGTCGGCAACGTCGAGCGCCGCAATCCATCCGCCACTATCGTCGAAGCCCAACTTCATATGGGCGTCGATCGCGGCTTTGACCCATTCGCCAGGGATTATGATCCCTTCGACCGAGGCAGAGTAATCGCGATCAACCTCTTGCGCGAAGACATGCAAAAGACCGCCGCGCTGCTTTTCCTGCTTCTCTCGATCATGCCATTCTTGCGACTTGGCGGGGTGATCACGCCAATCCATGACAAAGACATGCGTCCTGCCCTGCTCAATCTTCGAGCCTGGCATATACTCGATTCCAGCCTCGCGCTTGCGGTGAAAGACATTCCCGAGCCCGTTGACCGAAGATATGTCGATCTGGACCCTAGTCGTCGCGGACAACGCCGCCTCAATCATTTCAGGGTGGACATAATGCGCGCTCTCATCTTTGAAGTAGATGAGGCTTCGCCCGCCGCGCCCGATATTATCACCTATGCCGCCAACAATCGCCGATCCGGATTGCGGATTCAATATCCGCATGAATGGCATGTGTTCGCTTGGCGAAAATCCTACCGGCCAGAATTCCCGAGGAAGCCCGCGAATGAGAACCCGCATCTTCTCAAAGATGCTGTCCACAACCCCAAGCCTATCAACGAGGTCGCGATCACGCGAGCCCCAGCCGACAGCCGCCCCACCCCAGAATAGCCAAAGCCAGACCGAGAAAGCGCAGCACGCCCAAGTCGCGCCCATGTCGCGGCTTTTCTCGATGAGCCCATGCCCCTCGCTTTTGAGGCACGCGTAGATGAACTCGATAAGTTCGGCCTGGCGCTGGAAAAGCACGAACGGCAAGTCAACGAGAACGCCGCTCCCTGCATTTCGCGTATCGTTCGTCACGCACCAGTGATTGATGAACTCAACCGGGCGCGTTCGATAAAATTCCTTGGCCCCAGCCAAGGAAGCAGGCGAGGCCCGTAGCTTGAC
>JALYJG010000265.1 GCA_030775365.1 Pseudomonadota bacterium | reverse complement strand
GGCCGGCCAAATCCTCAATACGATGCAGGATGTCACATTCCGACTTGGCGCGAAGATCTTCCTGTTCACAACCGAGCACCCGATGACTTTGCTCGATAAAAAAATAAATGCTGACCTTGCCGTATTCGGCTTTGTTCTGCTACTCCTGGCGCTGCTTTTCAATACGATCGCCAAGTTACGGGGTCGTTAAGACTCGCCCACGAGTTCCGCCAGCTTCTGCGCCTCGTCCTGCGTGATAAGCGCATCGATAAATTCGTCCAGGGCCTCGCCGTTGATAACGTCGGCGATATTGTACATGGTCTTTTCGATACGATGGTCACTGACCCGGCCCTGCGGAAAATTATACGTGCGGATGCGCTCCGACCTGTCACCGGTTCCGACCTGGCTCTTGCGTTCAGCGGCATGAGCTGAAGCGATGGCGCTCCGCTGGCTTTCGTAAATCCTGGCCCGCAGGATCTTCATGGCCTTGGCCTTGTTCTTGTGCTGCGATCTTTCATCTTGCATGGCGACGATCGTGTTGGTCGGAATATGGGTAATGCGCACGGCGCTTTCGGTCTTGTTCACGTGCTGCCCACCGGCCCCTGAGGCCCGGTAGACGTCGATGCGCAGGTCCTTGTCGTCAATTTTCACATCGACCTCTTCCATTTCAGGCAAAACCGCCACCGTGGCGGTCGAGGTATGGACCCTCCCCGAGGCCTCGGTCTGCGGCACCCTTTGGACCCGATGGACACCCGACTCGAATTTGAGCCGCGCAAACACGCCGCGCCCGCTGATAATGGCCGAACCCTCCCGCAACCCGCCGAGATCATTTTGTGACACGTCCAGCGCTTCGAAGCGCCAACCGCGGACGCCGGCATATTTGCGATACATTTCGAACAGCACCGCGCCAAAAAGGGCGGCCTCGTCGCCGCCGGCGCCAGCGCGAATTTCAAGGATGGCATTCCGCTCATCGGCCACATCCCTTGGTAACAACATACGATGCACGTGCTTCTCGAGCGCAGGAATCTGGCCGCGCAGCTCTTCGACTTCGCGCTTGGCTTCGGCCTGCATTTCGGGATCCGCCAGCATAGTTTCGGCGTCGGCCAGTTCTTTTTTCGCGCGGTTCAGGCTGGCAATGGCTCCAGCCACATCCGTCAGATCGGAATATTCCTTGGATAGGCGGGCAAACTGGTCGGGGGGAACGCCGGGCCTTGATAGGGCATCACGCAATTCGTCATGCCGCGCCAGCACGCGGTTGAAGGTTTCTGTTAACGGCATCTACTCGGCAGCGTGTTCGACAGGTGCCTTCTCGGCCTCGATCTCGGCAGCCTTCTTTTCGACGAGGCCAACCAAGTGCTGAACGATATCCTGATTTTGCAAGCGGTGCGCAATTTGCCCACCTAGATAGACCTGATGGGTTCCCTTGCCACCGCCGGCGAAGCCGATATCCGTCATCATCGCCTCGCCTGGTCCGTTGACGACGCATCCGATTACCGACAGGGTCATCGGCGTCGTAACGTGCGCCAGCGCTTCTTCCAGCACCGTCACCGTTTTAATGACATCGAAATTCTGCCGGGCACAGGACGGGCACGAAATCACGGTCACGCCGCGGCGCCGCAACCCCAGTGATTTGAGCATTTCATAACCGGCGCGGATTTCCTCAACCGGATCCGCCGAGAGCGAAACGCGGATCGTGTCACCGATGCCAGACCACAGCAACATACCGAGGCCTATGGAGCTTTTCACCGTTCCCGCGCGCAGCCCACCGGCTTCGGTAATGCCGATATGCAAGGGATAATCGCACGCTTCCGCCAGCGCCTGGTAAGATGCCACGGCCAGAAACACGTCCGACGCCTTGACGCTGATCTTGAAATTCGTGAAGTCGTGATCCTCAAGAATTTTAGCGTGTGTTAGAGCGCTTTCGACCATCGCATCCGGGCAAGGCTCACCGTATTTTTCGAGCAGATCTTGTTCGAGCGAGCCCGCATTGACACCGATGCGCATCGCGCAGCCGTAATCCTTGGCCGCTTGCACCACCTCGCGTACACGTTCGGACGAGCCGATATTGCCCGGATTGATGCGCAGACAGGCCGCGCCAGCCTTGGCCGCCTCAATGCCCCGCTTGTAGTGAAAATGGATGTCGGCGACGATAGGAACCTTGGATGCCTTAACGATCTCTTTAAGCGCTTCCGTCGAACCCTCGTCCGGACAGGACACGCGAACGATATCGGCGCCAGCCTCTTCGAGCTGGCGAATTTGCTCAATCGTGGCCTTCGCATCGGTTGTCAGCGCGTTGGTCATCGACTGCACGGTGATGGGCGCATCACCCCCAACCAGAACATTGCCAAGCTTGATTTGGCGGCTCTTGCGACGCGCTATCTGCCTCCACGGGCGGTAAGCCTGCGCATCCGAATGGTCTCCACTCATGACGATCCCCGACGGGCCTGGCCCGACTCATTAAAGGTAGTGGTTTATAGCCGATTTCTTGGCTTTAAGCCAAGTTTTATGCGCAAATACCTATTCGCGCTGCGAAAGTATGGCCTTTAATCGGCCTGTATCCAGAGAGATATCGCGCAATATCCCCGACGAGCTGTTAGAGAGTCTGGGTAAATCGGCCCCGTCCAGGGTCAAGGTAATGCCGCCCCCATTGCCGGTCGTGAGCTTGAGCCCAGCGACATCGGGCACCCTGAACTCTTCCCCGGGCTTCAGGACCCGGTCAAAAACGGTCCCGCCCTTACTGTCGGTAATCATGACCCAGCTGGATTGATCGGCCGTT
>JALYJG010000264.1 GCA_030775365.1 Pseudomonadota bacterium | reverse complement strand
CCCTTGGGCTTCGGTCCAAATCGGGCATCCACCGTCTTATCACTGGCCTTGAAGAACGCGGGTTTATCAAGCGGCTGGCCCATCGCGCGCGCGCGCTTGAAATTATCCGCTTGCCGGACGGTCACGAGATCAGGCAGGCAAAGGGAATATCCCGAAAAGCCAGACTGCAGACGGGCGTTTTGGCGGACCTGCCAGCCATTGCGGCGGCCCAGAGCATCAGCCTGCGCTTATTTGGGCGCATCGCCGCGGGTACTCCTATAGAGGCGTTGCGCAATCCGGATGGGCATTTCGAAGTCCCCGCGGGTCTTCTAGCGAGTACGAAGGGCCGTGTTGACATCGAAGCCCATTACGCCCTCGAGGTTTCGGGCGATTCCATGATCGAGGCGGGCATTATGGATGGTGACCACGTTGTAATCCGTAAGTGCGACACGGCGGAAAACGGAGCGATCGTCGTGGCACTTGTTGAGGGGCATGAGGCGACGCTGAAATTTCTCGAGCGAAGGGGCGATCACGTGGCCCTGATCCCGGCGAATAAAAATTATGAGACGCGGCTTTACCCCCCTGATCACGTCGAAGTGCAAGGCAAGCTCGTGGGCCTTGTCAGGCATTACTGAAAACCGGTAAACCGGTTTCATGACGACTCCGGAACAAGCTCTCGCTGATCTTGAATGGCAAATTGCGGCCGGCGCTGATGAAGCTCTTGGCGACGTCGCCGGCTTGACCTCCTGGAAGGGAAGGGCGCTTGGCGCCCCACCGGTTGTGGCTGTCCCCGCTCAGGCGTTACAGCCCCCAACGCCCCCCGCTCAGATCATTAAGGACGCTGAATTCCGGCGCCCCCCAATAACGGCCGCCCATGGGAGCCCCATTGTAACGGCACAGTCTCTGGAGGCCCTTCGCGAAGAATTGATGCATTTCGAAGCCTGTGCACTCCGCCAGACGGCAATCAATCTCGTGTTTGCCGATGGCAATCCATCCGCCCCCGTTATGTTCGTCGGTGAAGCTCCCGGCGAGGATGAAGACAGGCAAGGCCGTCCATTTGTAGGGCTCAGCGGACAGTTGTTGGACCGCATGCTGAATGCAGCCGGTTTAAGCCGGGACACCAACGCCTATATAACCAATATCCTTTTCTGGCGGCCGCCCGGCAATCGTTCTCCCACGGATGCGGAGATCGCCGCCTGTCTGCCATTCGCGGAACGGCATATAGCTCTTGTAAAGCCTAAGTTCCTCGTTCTGTTAGGAGGGGTAGCGGCTAAGAGCCTTTTGCGAACGAAGGATGGCATTAGCCGCTTGCGTGGCCGTTGGGCGGAGTACACGCCACCCCTTGGGAGCGGTCTCACGGGTACAATTCCCTGCCTGGCCATGTACCACCCCGCTTACCTGCTGCGCCAACCGGCCTCGAAACGTCAAGCATGGAACGACATAATGTTGTTGATAACTAGAGTAAAAGAGACTAACGCGCTGAATAATAAAGAATAAATCTTCTTAATCGTAATCAACATGCGTTTTTGCTTGCTGAAAGCAAATCTGGCGTCTAGTAGGGCGCTTATGGATACAAGGATAATCTCGACTCGTCGGCCGTCAGGTCTGCCAAGATTGGTGGGCGTGACCATTATTTGTTTGTTGATCGGCATGAATACTCAGGTCGAGGACACCAATACTTTGCCGACGATCCGTGTCATGCAGACCGCGCATGCCGAGAACCGTATCGCCATCGCCCCCCCGGCGCGGGCGCCCAAAAACCTGCAGGTTCTTTCGTCGAGGGATGAAGCCCTTTATCGCACCGTTTTCGCCGCCCAGGCGCAAAACGATTGGCAAACTGCGGACGCCGCTATTGCACATGTCAATGACAAAGGTCTCATGGGGCATGTGCTGGCGGATCGTTATGATAGGCGCAAAGCGTCTCCGACCGAATTGAAAGAGTGGCTTGCGGCCTATGCCGATCTTCCGGAGGCCCAGGACATATACGATACCTTTCGGGATCTTCCGGCGGCCAAGGGCACTAAAGTCCAGCGGCCGGTGATGGCCGATCTGTGGACGGGGGAGGAAAGTTACGGCACGTCCTTCGATTTTCGCGTTGAGAACAATGCGGCTAGCTCCCGGGTTACTCGTCGCATAGAAGACAAAATCAGCCGTGCTCTCCATCATAACAACCCAGGGGCGGCGGAAGACTTGCTCTTCGCAGAGATGGAGCATCGTGGCCTTTCATCGGCAGAGCTGGGCGAAATCCAAGGTCGTATCGCGGCCGGCTTCTTCTATGCTGGCGCAACAGGCCACGCGCACGACGTCGCGCTCAAGGCCATGTCAAGCAACAACCCCTTGGCCCTTTGGATCGCCGGCCTTTCGGCTTGGAAGCAAAACAACGCCCGTGACGCTGCTGAGGCCTTCACGAAATTGGCGGTGGCGCCCGGCTTATCGCCTTCGGACAGGACAGCCGCAGAATTCTGGGCGTGGCGGGCACTCACCCGGACGGGCGAGGCGACAATGGCGCGCGTCATGCTCGATCAGGCCGCAAAAGAGCCGCGTAACTTTTACGGCATGCTGGCGTCAGCGCTTGTAGGCCGCAACACAGGCTGGTCCTTCGATCTGCCAACCATGAACAGTCGCATGTTGACGGTTTTGGCGAAAAGCCTGCCGGGCTGGCGGGCGCTGGCACTTATCCAGATTGGCCGTCCTCAGCTCGCGGAAAGTGAGTTACGCCGTCTGAATCCTCAAGGCCACCGTGACCTTCAGGAAGCTATGCTGGCTGTGGCTGAGACCAACCATATGCCGCTGCTC
>JALYJG010000263.1 GCA_030775365.1 Pseudomonadota bacterium | reverse complement strand
GCCGGCTCCATCATCATGACGGGCTCGATCATTGGGGGACGTGGCAATAGCGGCCAATCCGTCTATGCGGCAACGAAAGCGGCACTCACTGGCGCCGCGCTGTCGGCCGCCAAGGAATTGGGGCCTCAAGGCATACGGGTCAATGTGGTAGCGCCTGGAATGATAGAGACCGATATGATCAAGCATCTCGCGCCGGATGTTCGCGACGCCCGCCTCGCCCATATTGCGCTTGGCCGCAGCGGCCAGCCCGCCGACGTCGCCGACGTCGTGCTTTTTCTTGCCAGTGATTTGTCCCGCTATGTCACAGGCCAGACGATCGGGGTCGATGGCGGGATGGTTATCTAGAACATGTCGGATACTGCGCTGCCGTTTTTGCCGACCGCGCCATCTTATAAGCTCTCCCCGACCGCGCCGGCGCTTTTTGGCGACCGGAGTGCCGAATGGACCAGCTATAGCGCTCTTGCGGCCAGGGTGCTTGAGCTGCAGGCCTATTTTCCCTTGCAGACAAAGGATCTGATATTTTGCGCGGCGCCTCGCACGGTCGAGGGCGTGACGGCCTATCTTGCCGCTGCGGCCAGCGGCCACGCGGTCGGCATGATTGATGTATCGACGCTGCATTTAAGGGCCGCGATCGACGTTTATCGGCCTGGCACGATCATTGCACCAGCCGGCCAAAGTTTGCCGGGCTACAAAACCGTGCAATCGCCGCTCATAACACTTGAAATCCTTCGCCGTGAGGTCGCGGATAGGACTGCGATCCATAAAGATCTATATCTGCTTCTTTTGACCTCGGGCTCAACGGGGAGCCCGAAAGGCGTCCGGCTCTCCTATCAAAATATTGCGAGCAACACAGCCGCAATAGCGGCCAGCCTCGGTCTTACGCCGGAGGGGCGGGCGCTCGTTCATCTTCCGCTTTCCTATTCTTACGGCCTGTCGGTCCTTCACATGCAACTGGCATCGGGAGGCAGCTGTCTATTGACCGAGCAGGGAATGATGAGCCGAACGTTTTGGCAGTTAGCGCAGGCGGAGCGTGCAACGGTCTTCTCCGGCGTACCCTATCATTACGAAATGCTGGCTAAACTCGGGCTTGATCGGATCCAAGCCGATTCATTCCGGATGTTCACGCAAGCCGGTGGTGCGATGAGCCCGGAGTTAACGCTCGACGTCTGGCGGGGTATCGAGGCGCGCCAGGGACAGCTTTTTATCATGTACGGTCAAACGGAGGCAAGTCCGCGCATCAGCTGCCTGGCTTTCCACGACCACCCCGCGAAGCTTGGTTCATGCGGTCGCGTGCTCCAGGGCGGCGAAATCTCAATCGAAGACGAAGAGGTCGTTTATACCGGTCCCAATGTCATGATGGGCTATGCCGAAAGCCGGTCCGATTTGGCGCTTGGTGACGTTCTCCATCGCCGGCTGGCGACAGGCGATCTCGGCTATCTTGACGATGACCATTATCTTTTTATCACGGGCCGGAGACAGCGCTTTGCGAAACTATATGGTTTCAGAATATCCCTCGATGATATCGAGACGCTGGCCGGTCGGCATGGCCCCTCCGCGGCGCTTGAGATTCGCGGTATGATCGTCGTGGTGACGACGATACGGGATGAGGCCATGCATGAACGCATCAGGAAATCGATTCTGGAGGCCACGGGCTTGTCTTCAGCCTGGCTCGAGATCCGGTGGTTGGAAGGGATCCCCTTGGAGCCGAATGGGAAGGTCGCCTATGGTCGATTGAGAGAGGGTCTATGATTTCTGCCGATCTTGACGATCTGCTGCGACAGCCGCCATTCGGACTGCGCCAAGCGGAGAAGGAACGCTCGTTGCTTCCGCTCCTGAACGCGCTCACGCGGCACCATATGAGGTGTTGCGAGCCCTACCGCCATATCGTCAATCTGACGACGCGAGCCGGGGGGCGGGCGGAGACGACGGCGGATGTTCCCTATCTGCCGATTTCATTGTTTAAGTTTCGACGCCTCAGGAGTATCGACAGCAACAATATTCGCGTAACCGTTAGCTCAAGTGGCACGAGCGGCAGCCAGAAAAGCCAGGTCGAACTCGATGTCGAAACCGCTAAATTGTCGTCGCGAGCGCTCAATCTTGTCATCGGACAGGCAACGCAAGGCCGTCGCTTGCCGATGCTCATCATCGATACCGAAGCGTCGATCACAAACACCGGGCCGATGGGGGCCCGGGCGGCTGCCATTCTCGGTCTGATGCCGTTTGGACGCAATCATCACTTCGCTCTGCGCGAGGATTTCAGTCTTGACGAGGAGGCCTTGCAACGGTTCCTTAAGACCCATGCTGGCGAAGAAATCTTCATCTACGGCTTTACATTTCTTATTTGGCAGCATTTCGTGCCCGCGGCGGCAAAGAAAAATTATGATCTTTCGCGAAGCCTGTTGATGCATAGCGGCGGCTGGAAGACCCTGCAACGGATGGCCGTTGGGAACGAAGAGTTTAGGGGCAGGTTGAAACAGACGGCTGGGATTACGCGCGTCATTAATTTCTACGGTATGGCCGAGTTGCCGGGGACGATCTTTCTTGAATGCGACAACGGAGCTTTCACGACACCTCATTTCGCCGACGTTATTATACGCGATCCTGTGACCTTAACGCCCGTGCCGGAGGGAAGTTCGGGGCTAATCCAGATCCTGAGCGCTATCCCGCATAGTTATCCAGGCCACTCGTTGCTTACAGAGGATATCGGTTTCATCGAGGCGACGGACACAGGCGTCGGCGGCCGCTATGGCCACCGGTTTCGTGTGACAGGGCGCGC
>JALYJG010000262.1 GCA_030775365.1 Pseudomonadota bacterium | reverse complement strand
CCTTCATACCGTCCGCACAGCAAAAGCACGGGCGAAACTCCCGCCAACTCCCGGACGAAAGCCTGATCCATGACGCGGCCTCGCGGGGAAAGGTAAATTTTCCGCGAAGGCGGGCCGAACGCCGCTTCGGCGCCACGAATAGCGGCATCGATGACATCGGCTCGCATCACCATCCCTGCGCCGCCCCCGTAAGGGGTGTCGTCGACAGAGGCGTGTTTATTGCCGGCAAATGCGCGAATGTCCAGCGTTTCGAGACGCCAAAGCCCATCTTTCAGTGCTTTCCCGGCCAGGCTGCCGCCCAGAATTCCAGGAAACATTCCGGGAAAAAGGGTTAAAACTTGGGCTTGCCACGCTGTGCTCATGCCTTTTTCCCTTTGCGGCTAGCGCTATTTTCGCGACCAGCGCTCTTTTCCTTAACAGCCAGCTTCTCTTTCTGCAGCCAACCTTCTGGCACCTCTAAAAGTAGAAATCCGTCCCGAAGGCGGACCTCGGGAACAAAAGGCGCCTTAAAGGGCAGCATGAAACTGTCTTTTTTGCTTCTACCGATCTCAAGGAAGGAGCCGGCGCCGTGATCGTGAAGGGCCAAGACCTTACCAAAGCTGTTGCCGGCGCCATCCCTGGCTTCGAGCCCAATCAGATCATCGGCGTAATATTCCTGCTTTCCTGGCTGCGGCAGGGCCGACCGTGCCACGTAAAGCTTGAGACCTCGCACATCATCGGCCGCATCCTTATCAAGAATACCTTCCGCCATGACAATGAAGTGGTCTTGGGCGGTGTCGCGCAGCTTGATCGCGAAGCTGCGCTCCCCGTCCTCGTCGCTCAGCGGACCGTAATCGAAAATAGCGCTGGGCACTTCCGTAAAACTACGTAAGCGAACCAGTCCCTTAACGCCATGGGCGCCTGTGAACATGCCGACGCAGATTTTACGGTCTTGTACCATCCGATCGATTAGGCTTCGGCAGCGGTTTCTGCAGCGGTTTCTGCAGCTGTTTCTGTCGCAGCCGTTTCGGCCGCGGGTGCTTCAGCGGTTTCAGCCGGTGCGGGTGCGGGTGCAGGTGCAGGTGCCGGTGGCGCCGCCGCCGCTTCCGCTGCCGCCTTCGCAGCCAGCTCCGCCGCTGCCGCTTCAACCTTCATGCGCTCTTGGGCCTTGGCACGCGGCGCCGATTTCTTGGGCGTCGGGTTATAGGCAAATTTTGGACCGAGCTTGGCGGCTTCGAGAAAACGTGCCACGCGGTCACTCGGTTGTGCACCGACATTAAGCCAATGTTTGACGCGTTCCTCGACGAGAGTAACCCTTTGAGCGTTATCGCGGGGCAGCATGGGATTATAGGTGCCGATCTTCTCGATAAAGCGCCCGTCACGCGGGGAGCGGCTGTCGGCGACGACAATGTGGTAAAATGGGCGCTTCTTGGTTCCGTGTCTTGTCATGCGCATGGCTAGCATCTGTCTTCACTCCTTAGGTTTAGTGTTAATGGGCAAAAGTCTCGGTCGCTCTCAACTGCCCCTCGAATCGAAAGCGTTTATTCCTTTCCTGTCAGGCCGGAAAAATCGGCGCCCGTCAGCTTTGGCATCATCGCGCGCATAAACCCGGATTTGCCGAGCTTCTGCACTTGTTTCATAACTTTTTGCATTTCCATGAACTGTTTGATCAGCCGGTTGATGTCGGCGACTTGCACGCCAGCGCCGAGAGCAATGCGCCGTTTGCGCGAAGCCCCGAGCAGATCGACATTTTTGCGCTCGGCCGGCGTCATGGACTGGATGATCGCTTCCTGTCGCTTGATGACATTCTCATCGAGATTGGCGTTCTTCATCTGCTCACGCATCTTGCCGAGGCCCGGCATAAGATTCATGAGGCTGCCCAAACCACCCATCTTCCGCATCTGCTGGAGCTGTTTGGCAAGATCGTTAAAATCAAACCGGGCGCCCGACATGAATTTCTCGGCCATGTCCCTGGCTTCGTCCTGATCGATCGTCGCTGCCGCTTTCTCAACGAGGGAGACGACGTCACCCATGCCCAGAATGCGGCCCGCCAGGCGATCGGGATGATAGGCTTCGAAAGCGTCCGTCTTCTCACCTGTACCAAGGAATTTGATGGGCTTGCCTGTCACCGCCCGCATGGACAAGGCGCCGCCGCCCCGGGCATCGCCGTCGATACGCGTCAAAATGATGCCGCTGACACCGATGCGCTGGTCGAATTGTTGCGCGGTATGGACCGCGTCCTGTCCGGTCATGGCATCAACGACAAGCAGGCTTTCTTGAGGCTGCGCGACCTTGCTTACGGCCGCGGCCTCATTCATTAATTCATCATCGATCGACAATCGACCGGCCGTGTCGAGAATGACGACGTCGAACACTTCCTTGCGCGCTGTCTCGATCGCCCGCTCCGCTATGGCCACAGGGCCTTGCCCGGCTATGACCGGAAGGGACGCTACACCAACCTGGTTGGCGAGGACAGCCAGCTGCTCTTGTGCCGCCGGACGTTGCACGTCAAGGGAAGCCAGCAGAACTTTCTTGCGATCGATATCCGTCAGGCGCTTAGCGAGCTTCGCAGCGCTTGTGGTCTTGCCCGAGCCCTGCAGCCCCAGCATCATGATCACGACTGGCGGCGTGGCGTTGAGATTGAGCGGCACCGCTTCCTTGCCGAGCAATTCGATAAGATTGTCGTGCACAATCTTGATCACTTGCTGGCCGGGAGTAACGGAACGGGTCACGTTCTGGCCGATGGCGCCAAGCTTGACCTTCTCGACGAAATCCCGGACGACAGGCAGGGCCACATCGGCCTCGAGCAGCGCGACGC
>JALYJG010000261.1 GCA_030775365.1 Pseudomonadota bacterium | reverse complement strand
CGCCGCCTGCGTCATGCAGGCGGCGGGTTTTTTCTTGCCATTTTTGTCAAGCGGCGCATAAACGGGGCAACCGGAACCGAGCCGATAGTTGGAGATTTTTGTGAAGAGCGTTTTTCCTGACGTCCGCATGCGCCGTCTACGCAAGACGGAACAGCTTCGCCGTCTCATGCGCGAAACTTCGGTTTCTCTTGACGATTTAATATATCCCATTTTTGTCGAAGAAGGAGCCGAGGCGGCGACGCCAATCTCTTCAATGCCGGGCATCTTTCGCATCCCCGAAAAAGATCTCGCAGCCGAGATTAGGCTCATGCATGCCGAAGGGATCCGCGCCGTCATGCTCTTTGGCGTCTCCCACAGCAAGGACTCTAGGGGAAGCGATTCATGGCGGAAAGAGGGCCTTATGGCCCGCATGGTCAAGCGCGCCAAGGACGCGGCGCCGGAGATGGTGATCATTTCCGACAACTGCTTTTGCGAATATACCGATCACGGCCATTGCGGCGTCGTTGAAGGCAATCACGTTCATAACGATGCGACACTGACCAATCTGGCACAACAGGCCGTGGTCGCGGCAGGCGCCGGGGCGGATATGATTGCGCCCTCGGCCATGATGGACGGACAAGTAGCAGCTATTCGCCAAGCGCTGGACGAACACGGCTATGCGGACACGCCGATCATGGCCTACTCCTCCAAATTCGCTTCCGCTTTTTATGGGCCTTTCCGGGCCGCTGCCGGCTGCGATCTCAAAGGCGATCGCAAGACCTATCAGATGGATCCGATGAACGCCCGGCAGGCGCTGCGCGAGTCTGACCTTGATGAGGCGGAAGGCGCCGATATTTTGATGGTGAAACCAGGTCTACCCTATCTCGACATTCTCTCACGTTTACGCGAGCGCACGACGTTACCTCTGGCCGTTTATCAGGTCAGCGGCGAGTATGCGATGATCAAATTCGCGGCCGCAGCGGGAGCGATCGACGAACGGCGCGTGGTTCATGAGACGCTTGGCGCCATGAAGCGGGCGGGCGCCGATCTGATTTTGACCTATTTTGCGCGCACCATTGCCCGGGACGGCTTTTAAGGACAGACACGGTCATACCGGAAATTTTGGCCATAGAAGCCCGTGCGCTCTGCAAGTCGTTTGACGCCATCGTGGCTGTGGACGCGATCGATCTCGAGGTACGTCCCGGTTCCATCACCGCCCTGCTCGGCGGCAACGGCGCCGGTAAAAGTACGACTATGGCTATGCTGCTCGGCCTGTTGTTACCGACATCGGGCTCCATCCGTATTTTGGGTCGCGATCTCGCCACCGACCGGGCCCTGATTGCTGCGTATGTCAATTTCTCGTCGCCATATGTCGATTTGCCGAACCGGCTGACAGTCCGCCAGAACCTGATCGTCTATGGGCATTTGTACGGTGTGCCCGAGCTCAAACAGCGCATTGCGGAGCTCGCCGACCAACTGCAAATCACGCCACTTCTGGACAGGCGGCATGGGTCGTTGTCGGCGGGGCAGCGCACGCGGGCGTCGTTGGCAAAATCGCTGCTGAACAAACCGCGCCTTCTTCTGCTCGACGAGCCGACGGCCTCCCTCGATCCCGACACGGCCGACTGGGTACGATCGCTGCTGATCGATTATCGCACGACGACCGGAGCCACCATTTTTATGGCTTCGCATAACATGGTCGAGGTCGAACGCATGTGTGAAGACATCATCATTATGAAGCAGGGACGTATCGTAGACCGCGGCCCGCCTGAGAGCCTGCTTCATACCTACGGCCGGCTCAATTTGGAAGAGGTCTTTCTTGACATTGCCCGCAACCGCACCGCCCATGCTTGAGCTTCGCAGGGGTCGAACCCTGCTGATACGGCGCCTCTGGGCGCTGCTGCTCCGTCACGTCTATGTCCATATCGGTTCGTGGCCGCGCATTGTCGAGATGCTTTATTGGCCACTGATCAACATGCTGTTGTGGGGCTTTACGAGCCTTTACGTGGTCCGGAAACTGACAGGCGTTAACATAATTGGCAGCGCGCTTGTGGGCGGCACGCTTTTGAACGAAGTCTTTGCGCGCATGTGCCTTATGATGGTTCTGCTCTTCCTTGAAGAGGTCTGGTCCCGCAACCTCGGGCATCTGTTCGCAAGCCCTTTGACCTTTATGGACTACGCGCTAGGGCTCATCGGTACCGCGCTCCTGCGCGCGGTTTTGAGCGTCCTGCCCGCCATGGTCGCCGCCTATTATCTTTTCGGCTTCTCAATTTTCAGTTTTGGCTGGGCTCTGCCACCCTTCATTTTCTTACTGATCTTCAACGGCTGTTGGTATGGACTTATCATCGTGTCGATGGTTATCCGCTACGGTCTCTCCGCCGAATGGTTGGCCTGGATGTCGATATGGCTTTTGTCGCCCCTGATGGCGCCCTACTACCCCGTCGCGATCCTGCCCAAGACGTTGCAGTATGTGTCGTGGTCTCTTCCGGGGACTTACGTTTTCGATGCGATGAAGGAACTGATTGGGCAGAACACGGTCAACGTGCATGACCTTTGGATGGCGCTGACATTGAACGTGATCTATTCCTGTTGCGCTGCCTTCATTTATAATCGCGCTTACCGTAGCGCGCAGAAGCGGGGCGGTATCCTGCAAGTGGGGGAATAAATGATGGAACCGGACGACCTCGAAGCCCAGCGCAAATCCGTCAAACAGCTCGATTTGCAGCCCATGTCGGTTGAAGAGCTTAGGGGGTATATCGCCTCACTCAAAGCCGAGATTGAGCGGGCAAGCGATTTTATCGCAAAAAAGGAAGCCCATAAG
>JALYJG010000260.1 GCA_030775365.1 Pseudomonadota bacterium | reverse complement strand
CTTCGGGCTGGCTTTCCGATCCGATCGCAGGCATTTTCCAGCACTTCATTTCATGCGGGAAAATTTATGCCACCCCCGCATCTTCCCGCTTTCCAGGAGCTCCATGCCCACATCGCCCTCGGCCAAAGTCATCAATCTTGCCCTTCAGGGGGGTGGCTCGCATGGCGCCTTCACCTGGGGGGTATTGCACCGCTTGCTGGACGAAGAACCCCGCCTCATGATCGAGGGCATTAGCGGTACGAGCGCCGGGGCCTTAAATGCGGCCGCTCTTGCCCAAGGCTATGCGGTCGGCGGGGCCAAAGGGGCCCAGGCAGCGCTCGCCAGTTTCTGGCAGGGCGTCGGCAAATTGGGGTCGTTCGAATTACCCCAACGGACTCCTGTCGACATGATGCTTGGCAACTGGAATGTCGATACTTCGCCCTGGGCGGCGATGGCGGATGCCATGCAGCGGGCGTTCTCGCCCTATCAGACGAACCCGTTCAACTTCAATCCCCTGCGCGACCTTGCATCAAGCATGCTGGATATCGAGGCCATACGTGCCTGCAAGAATATAAAGCTTTTCGTTTCGGCAACGAATGTCGAAACCGGTCGCATTCGGGTGTTCAAGCGCGAGGACATCACAATTGACGCTTTGATGGCCTCGGCCTGTCTGCCGCTAAACTTCCAGGCCGTAAAGATCGACGGGGTGCCTTACTGGGACGGCGGTTATGTCGGCAACCCGTCCATCTACCCAATGATTTATGATTGCGACAGCCCTGATATCGTTGTGGTCCAGATCAACCCGCTGATCCGGAAGGGCACACCCGATACGCCGATCGAAATTATCAATCGCTTGAACGAGATCACCTTTAACGCCTCCCTCATCTCCGAGATGCGGGCCATCGCTTTCGTCCAGCGCCTGGTCGAAGAGGATCATCTGAAAAGCGAAGAATCGGCGCGGTTAAAGTCCATGAACATTCATGTCATAGGTGCCGAAGAGCAAATGCGTGACCTCGGCGCCTCGAGCAAAATGAACGCCCATATGGATTTTCTTCTGCACCTCAAAGAGCTGGGACAGCTTATAACGGAGCAGTGGCTGAGCAAGAATTGGGATATGATCGGCGTCAAATCAAGCGTCGATATCAAGGAAATGTTCTTGTAACTAGCGCTCGGTAAAATTCAAATCGCGCCCGAAGGTTTCACGCATAAGCCAGACAGCCGCAAACGCCACGGCGAAGCATAGTACCGTTATGGCTTGCACGCTGGCAAGGTAGCCCAACGCTGGCTTCAGGGCTGATATAAGAAAGGCGTTCAGAATAACCGAGGCACGGACGAAATTCGGCGCTGTCGTGGTGGCCGTCGCGCGCAAATTGGTGCCGAACTGTTCGGCCGTCGTTGTCAAAAACAGCGTCCAAAAGCCGTTGCCAAACCCCAGGAGACCGACCAGGCCATAAAAGGCGTGGGATGATAGACCCCGCGAGCACAGCAGGACACCGGTCGTTGCGGCCGTGCCGACAAGAAAAATTGCCATGATCTTCCGGCGGCTTTGGAACACCTGGCTGAGCAGGCAGCATATGACGCCTCCAAGCGTTATGCCGACGTAATAAGCAACTGTAGCTGTGGTGGCCTTGAGCGGCTCGTTAATGTCGAGCGCCTGGCCAATTTCCGGGCAAAAGATAACGATTGAGCCGAGGATGAACCAGATCGGCCATGCGGCGGCCACGCACAGCACATAGCGCAGCCGCCGCGCCTGGTCGCAGAACAGCATTCTCAGCTGCCCCCGCGTTACGGTGGGTTCGTCTTTCAGCTGACCGAACAGTCCGGACTCGTTGACGGAGACCCGCAACACCAGCAGAAGCAGGCCTAAGCAACCGCCCGCTAGGTAAACCATGCGCCAGTTAAGAAGCTCGGCCACATAACCAGCGACAAGAGGTCCCATGACGCCGCAGGCCACAATGATCATAGTCCCGTAGCCCCGGCTGCTTTTCGGCAGCAATTCGCTGGCCAAAGTAACGCCGGCCCCGATCTCCCCAGCAAGACCAAGTCCGGTGAAAAAGCGGGCCGCCGCATAGGCCGGTATCGTCGTTACAAAGGCGTTGGCGATGTTGCCGATCGAATACACCAAAATCGTGCCGAACAAGACCGATACACGGCCTTTTTTGTCGCCGGTAACTCCCCATACGAGGCCGCCGAGGAGCATACCCGCCATCTGCCAGTTTAATAGCAGAGAGCCCGACGATGTGATCGCCTCAGGCGAAAGCCCGAGGGATTTAAGGCTGCTGACGCGTACCATCGAAAACAGCTGCAGATCGAAGACATCGACAAAATAGCCGAGCGCCGCCACAAGCACCGTGAGGCTGATGCGTTGCTGCGCCGTAAGCCGCATGGCCTATTTACCCGGCGGCGATACGAAGTAGCGGAAAAATTCGCTGTCGGGGCTGATGACGAACACGGTATTGTCGGGCCGCAAAGCCTCCCGGTAGGCAATCATTGAGCGCCAGAAGCCAAAAAATTGGGGATCGCGGTTTGTTGCCGCCGCCATCGTCTCAAGCGCCTTGCGGTCGCCTTCACCTTTGAGAGATTCCGCTTTGCCTTGCGCTTCGGCGAGGAGGATGGTCGCTTGGCGATCCGCATCCGACGTGATTTGGAGAGCCTCCTGCATGCCGGTCGCGCGAATCTGCGCCGCCTCTTGGGCCCTTTGCGACGCCATACGTGCGAACACTGCCGCGCTGGTTTTCTGCGGTAAGTCGGTGCGGCGGATGCGCACGTCTACGATCTCGATGCCGAGCTCCTTAACTTGATCGTTGAGATCGGTGCGGATTTTTGTCATGACGTCGTCGCGCTCGGGCGACAACACGGCCGTC
>JALYJG010000259.1 GCA_030775365.1 Pseudomonadota bacterium | reverse complement strand
ATTCTCAATTCACACCGCGAGCATAAATGTTCACCGCAAGGTGCAAGGAGGTGAGTATGAGAAGCGTTATCCAGTTGAACAAATGAAGACGGGGCTACCGCCATCGAATACGGGCTGATCGCCTCATTAATCGCAGTCGCCATTGTGGGCGTGCTTGTGACCCTGGGTCCCGCACTGAAGGGCGTGTTCCAGACAGTGCAGGATAATCTGTAGTCATTCCGACACAGATTGGGTGGGTTTTTTTGCAAGGAGACAAAGACATGAGCAATATTATTCGGTTTGTAAAAGAAGAAGAAGGCGCAACGGCCATTGAATACGGCCTGATCGCATCCCTGATCGCCGTCGCCATCGTCGGCGTGCTCGTAACGTTGGGGCCAGCCCTGAAAGGCGTGTTCCAGACGGTGCAGAACAACCTGTAAGCCCTTCGGTCCCTCCCGGGCAACAGGTGCAGTTGAGCCAAGATGCCGGCCCGAAAGGGCCGGCATTTTTGTTGCGGATGCCGAAACTCGCGAGGTCATTGGCGGAGCCGTTCCGGTGAAGGGCGGTTAAGAGCCAAGCAAATACTGAGCAAATTCGGTTACGGAATAAAAGGCGGGATTCACGCCTCCTTAATCATCGCGGGTTCATATTGAATGTGCCGGGATCCCGGCTGGTCTAAGGCTTCTGGTTTTTCAAGGCATCATCAAAATGACGTCGGCATTGACCGTCTCGCATATCGCCGTGCTCGTGGCAGCGGCCCTTCTGCTGATATTCGCGGCGATCAATGACGCGCGCTATTACAAGATACCGAATGCCGTGTCCCTCGGCCTCATGGCCCTGTTCCCTGTCTTCGTGCTCACAGCGCTGCGCACGATCGAATGGGATCAGCACGTGATGGTTTTCGGGCTCGTACTGATTTCAGGTTTTATCATGTTTATTGGCCATCTGGCCGGTGCTGGCGACATCAAGCTCCTGGCGGCAACAAGCCTCTGGGCTGGCCCGCATCTTGTCGCGGTCTTTCTGATCATTACCGCCATTGCCGGTGGCCTTCTAGCGCTTATAATGGCCGTTCTCACCTATGCCCGCAACGCCTCGGGCAAACACGCAACGATTGCTTTTGCCAAAGTGCCAATTCCTTACGGTATCGCCATCGCCACCGGTGGCCTGAGCACGATCTACATGCTGTCGCAACCGCTCCTTTTTCCGAGCTGAAGGTTTTCGCCATGCCCAAACGCAAACTACTCCTTCTCGCCGTGGCCGGCCTCGTTGCCATCGTGACAGTCGTGATAGCGCGTTCGGTCATGCAGCCAGCCGCCGACGGCACCATTGCTCCCGTGGTGCAGAGCACAGAAGTCATCGCAGCGTCGAGGGACCTCCCCACCGGCACGATTATCAAGGAGATGGACCTCAAATGGATACCCTGGGCGGCCGACGCTGAAACATCGAAGCTTTACGTGAAAGGCAAGGCCGAAATGAGCAGCGTTGTGGGCGCGGTGCTCCGTGAGGGTTTGCGGGCCGATGAGCCGCTTTTGGCGGGGCGTGTCGTGCAGCCGCATGAACAAGGCTTTCTAGCCGCTGTCCTGACCCCGGGGATGCGGGCCGTCTCGGTCACGCTGACGCCGAGCGGCGAAGTCGCTGGCTTCATTTTCCCGGGCGACCATGTCGACGTTATCCTGACCCACCGCTTCGTCATCAAGAATGAAAAGGGTGAGAATGAATCGACCGAACGCGCGCTCAGTGAAACCGTCATCACCGACGCCCGTGTACTTGCGCTCGACCAAAAGAGCGACAGCCAATCGACCGACCCCAAGGTCGCGCAATTAGCCACGCTTGAGGTGTCACCGCGCCAGGCCGAGAAGCTCGCCTTGGCCGTCGATATGGCCGGCCAGAACAATGCCGCACATGGCGCGATCTCGCTCGTCCTACGCAGCCTTGCGACGACGGAAGGGCAGCCAGCCGGAGAGGCCGAAAGCGATAAAAGCAGAGGCCCTACCATGGATAGCGATATCAGCCCTGTCTACCCGCGCGTTATTCACCTGCAGACCATCCATGTCATGCGCGGCAAGGAAATGACGGAGACCATTTTCCAAAGTCCGAACGCTTCAGGGAAGTAGCTATGATCAAACGCGCGCTCCTCTCAATGATCCTCATATCGGGCTTGATGTCAGCCCCCGCCCTGGCCGCTGTCGAAGCCATCCCCGGAATGCCGCTGCAAACAGCTGGACCTGCACCAACGCCGGCCGCAACAACCTTGAATGTCGACGTCGATCATGGCGTACCGCTCATTCTCACCGGCCCAGCATCCTCCGTCTTTATTGCTAATCCCGAGATCGCCGATGTTCAGGTGATGTCGCCGACCTCGATCATGGTTTTTGGCAAACGCACCGGTGAGACTAGTTTTATGGCCGTTGACGCGAGCGGCAATACGCTCGCCCAGCGCACCGTGATCGTAACGCAGGATCTCTCGAACCTGCGGCGCGAACTTGCAATCGCTATTCCGGGCAACCGCATCCGGGTCGAGCCGCTACCGAACGGCCTCGTTCTCACGGGGGATGCCCGCGATCCGGCGTCGGTCGCCGATGCCTACAAGCTCTCGATGCGCTACATCGCTGCCGGGGGCGATATCATCAACCGCGTCCGCGTCGTTGGCAGCAACCAGATCCAGCTTCGCGTACGTTTTGCCGAGGTCCAGCGCAACATTGACAACACGCTTGGTTTCGACTGGCAAAGCCTCGCGACTGTCGCCGGGTTTACGTTCGGCATAGCAACAGGCATATCCGGCCTCGCCACAGGCGCGAACATCCTTACCAACCGCCCCAATAATACGGATCTCAGCCTACCCAATGACGCCATCGGCGTGACGCGGCA
>JALYJG010000258.1 GCA_030775365.1 Pseudomonadota bacterium | reverse complement strand
CCCTTGAGCTCGAACTCAGCCGGCATGCACTTGACGAGACCAACCGGCAAAAGAGCGCAATTCTCGCCAGCAGCGACCACATGATCATTGCGACCGATATGGCCGGCAACATCCAGACTTTCAACACCTCAGCGGAAAGATCCCTTGGCTACACGGCGGCCGAAGTCACAGGGAAGCTGACCCCACTTGCCTGGCAGGACCCCAAAGAGATCGAGCAGCGGGCAAAGGAATTAACGGAAATACTCAACAAACCCATCGAAAAAGGCTTCGAGGTCCTGAGCGCGATCGCCGCTATTCGCGGCGGAGAAGAAAGAGAGTGGACCTACATACACAAAAACGGCCGGCGCTTCCCCGTAAGAATTACCGTCAACGTCTTGCGCGATCAACAAAACGATATCCGCGGCTATCTTTGTATTATCAAGGACATCACTCGCGAGCGGGAAGACATCAAGCAACGGGAAATGGTGGCCGAGAACCTGCGCCAGAGCGAACAAACCTTCCGCGCCGCTATGGAGAACGCCTCGATCGGTATGGCCCTTGTGGGCCTTGACGGCCGATGGCTAAAGGTCAACCCGGCCTTGTGCGATCTGCTTGGCTACAACAAAGAAGAGTTTCTGAAGACGAACTTCCAAAGCATCACCCACCCGGAGGATTTACCTGCGGATCTGGAAAATAACCGCAAAGTGCTCGCGGGCGAAGTTCAGACCTACCAAATGGAGAAGCGTTATTTCCATAAGCATGGTCGTCTTATCTGGGCGCTTCTCAATGTCTCGCTCGTGCGCCGCCAAGACGGCGTGCCCAGCTATTTCATCGCCCAGATCCAGGATATAACCGAGCGCAAGGAAATGGATCGCATGAAAGGCGAATTCATTTCGATCGTGAGCCATGAACTGCGCACGCCGCTGACCTCCATTCGAGGATCGCTCGGCCTTATCGCGGGCGCCATGGCCAAGGACTTGCCCGAAAAAGTCGCCAATCTCGTCAATATCGCTCACAAAAACAGCGAGCGGCTGATCCTTTTGATCAATGATATCCTTGATATCGATAAAATAGCCGCAGGACAGATGCGGTTCGATATCAAGTCCGAGAAGCTTGCCCCCTTAATGCGGCAAGCGATAGAGGCCAACCGCGCCTACGCTGAAAAGTTCGGCATCGAGATCAAACTGGAACCTGTTTCGGACTTGATCACGCTTGAGACCGATGCGAACCGTTTCGGCCAGGTCATGACCAATCTCATATCGAATGCGGCGAAATTTTCGCCGCGCGGTAGCGCCGTAACAGTTGCTGCCTTGTCGGAGAACGGCAAGATCCGCATCTCGGTAACCGACCACGGCCCCGGCATCCCCGAAGAATTTCGGCCACGCATATTCAGCAAGTTTTCCCAGGCGGACTCCTCCGCCACGCGCGAAAAGGGTGGCACAGGCCTCGGCCTCCACATCACCAAGCAGATCGTTGACTATATGGGCGGCATCATCGGGTTTGATACCGTGACGGGCCAAGGCAGCACGTTCTGGATCGATTTTCCCAATCGCCCGCGGCCGGCCGAGAAAGTCCGGCAGGCAGGGCATTTATCTTCGACCCGCAAGGCCTACCGCGTTCTGATCTGCGACGACGACGAAGATATCGTGGCGATTTTAAAGCTGCAAATGGAACACGCAGGTTTTGAGACCGATACGGCCTATAGCATCGCCGAGGCCCGTGAAAAACTGACCCGCAACACATATATAGCGATGACGCTTGACCTGGCCTTCCCCGTCGGTAACGGCCTCGAATTTATTCGCGAGCTGCGTGACAATCCCAAAACCGTTTCATTGCCGATTGTCGTCGTGTCCGCGAATGTGGGGGCCGGCAAGGGGAAACTGATGGGTGACGCTTTCGGCGTCGTTGACTGGCTGAAGAAGCCGCTCGACGCAAAACAACTCATCGAGGCTTTGGAGCGCGCCGCAAGACCTCAAACCGGGACCCCACGCGTGCTGCATATCGAGGACGATCAGGATCTGAGCAATATGCTAGCGACAGCGCTTTCGACAAAAACCGAACTGATAAATGCCCGGTCCATTCGCGAAGCCAAGGAACGCCTGGCCCGCGAGACCTTTTCCCTCGTCATTCTCGACGTCGCCTTGCCGGACGGCAATGGTCTCGGCCTACTCGCCGATATGAATGATCACGCACCGCCCATACCTGTCCTGATCTTGTCGGCGAGCGAGATACCGCTTGAGGTGCACCACCAAGTGGCAGCCGCTATGGTCAAGGCGCGGATGTCGGAGACCAAAATTGTCGAAACGATCCTTTCTCTTATCTATTCGCCAGGCCCTGACGCTCCTATCAATCACCGGCACTAGAGACTAATCCCATGACAAAACCTCTCAACCACATTCTTTGCGTCGATGACGAGGAGGACATCCTGGAAGTGGCCAAGATAGCGCTTGAAGCGGTTGGCGGCTTTCAAGTGTCCATATGCAAAGGTGGCAAGGAAGCTCTCGCGCGCGCGCCCGAGCTTAAGCCCGACATGATCCTGCTTGACGTCATGATGCCGGGACTTGATGGGCCTGCGACCTATGGCCAGCTAAAACTCAATCCTTCGCTTAAGAATGTCCCCGTCGCTTTCATGACCGCTAAAGTTCAGCCCAAGGAAGTTTCGAGCTACATCGATATCGGGGCCATCGGCGTCATCGTCAAACCCTTTGACCCGATGCGCCTTGCCGACGATATCCGGGCGCTCTGGAACGCTTTTGATAAGGAAGCGTAGGCGGCTATCCCCAGATGTCCGTGGGCTTAGACATCTAAGTGCTTGTAGACGCTGGGCCGCGCCTCGGCTGGTAACCAAACGTTATCAATTGCTTATCAGTCTTTTAACCACGCCACCCCTAATCTTTCCGTTGGACCACGACCTGTCCGCTGCGCGGAAGCGCCGCTTAATCA
>JALYJG010000257.1 GCA_030775365.1 Pseudomonadota bacterium | reverse complement strand
CCACAATGTCGAACACTATTAATTAAACATCGCCGGCTAAATCACCGGCCGAACAGGCCCTGGATGCGGTCGCCGATCTTGCCGCCGGCGGCCCCGGCATCCTTCAGTGAACCCGTCAGCTGTTTCGCAAGATCCGTAGCTGCGACGCGGGCGGCACTAGCGGAAATGGTGCCCAAGACCTGTTGCGCAACTTGCGCTGCCGAAGCGCCGCCACTGTCCTTGCCGATATTCGTGAGATGAATTTCGGGCAGCTGCGCGGACAATCCTTTCTCACCCAGAAGAGCCGTAGTGATGGCAATTTGCCCATCGCGCACATAGAGGTTTTCAATGATGACTTTCCGGGCACCTTTATTCCCGGTGGCCGCCGGGGCAGGGGCCGCAGGGGCAGCGGGATCCGTGTCCCGCGAAGTCTTGTCGGCAGCCGCGGTCATCCGGGCGGCGTAGGTAGCCGTGTTGCGCTCGATCGCCTGCAGATTGCTATCGCCCTGGGCCGTGACTTCGTAGACGATCTGCGGCTTAACGATCGTAATCTCATGGATCAGGATCGGCTCGTTGCCGCTCACGGAGCGCGTGTCGATTTTCATCGTCACCGATCCAAGATAAAGAGCTTTGGCCGAGCTGAATCCGGAGGGGTTGGCGACGCTCAGCCCGCCCAAAAACCCTTCGCCCTGCGCAACTGAGAGCTTTACGGTATCCAGACGCACTGTCGACTGGGTCGCCGCTGTCCCATATTTCTCGATGGCGGCCTTGAGGATTGTGTCCATATTGGTCCAAAGATAATTGGTACCCAGCACGGCGAGCACGATAAGAACCCCAAGGGCAATAGCGAGCTTCTTCATAAAATGGCTCCGACAATGGTTAACAGCGTCGCGGCCAGGCTAAGCTCGGTTATGGCTGCCGGCAAGGCAACATTTGACGCCGCCCGCTATTTTATTCTATGACCGGGGCTCCCGTTGGCCGCTTCAATTGCGAGGTAGGCGCTCAATGCTTAATGTCATTAGGTCTTAAGCGCGGGACATATTGAATAGGAAGGACATCACCGTGAACAAGACAACAACCACCAGGAATAGGGCGATTTTTGCCGCAGGCGCGGTCTTGTTGTCCGTTTCAGCAGCTTCGGCATACGCCGGGACCGACGCGCCCTCAGCCTATTCGGCGCAACAATATCCGACGGCTCAAGGTCATTATCTGACGCTTCCCTCCGGTTATCAAACGGCGGACGCCGCACCAAAAGCCGCGATCGCAAGGCAGCCCGCGATTACCCAGCAAGTGCTGGCACAGCCTCAACCTGTGCATCAGGACACGGTGGTCGTGTACTCGGACCGCAAGCCCCTGGCCGCCGCTGCCGGTATCGATACGACACCTGCGCCACAGCCGGTCACGGTGGATCAGCTGCCAAGCTACAGCTATAAGAACCAGACAGCGCCGCAAACCATGCGGTCAGGCGTAGCCGTGCCAACGAAGCTGCATCCCGGTAAGCAGATTAGCCTTCAGACGCTAAGTGGCAGCCAGGTCGGCCTGCAGATTTCCAATTATCGTTATCAGGAACATACCGAAGCCGAAACCGATTTCGTGCGCGAAACCGGTCCCAAGTTTGGCCTAACGTACGATTTTAACGGGATCTTCCCGCGCGGCTATTTCATCGATCTCGGGCTGCGGGCGGCTTATGGCGAAAACCACTATACGGGCTCCGGAACCGCCAGTGGTATTCCTGACTGGATTTTCGATGCACGCGTCACAGGCGGCATCGATCTCGATTTTGAGAACGCGATATGGGGCATAACGAGTTTCGACGTGTCGCCTTATGCCGGCTTAGGCTTCCGCTATCTTTACAATAATTTTGCGACCATTGCGGGTGGATATGACAGGTACAGCCATTATTTGTATCTCCCTGTGGGTGTGACACCGCGTTTTCGGATAACCGAGCAATCCCGCTTAAGCATTAATCTGGAATATGACCAATTATTGTATGGCTGGCAGGTTTCGCAATTGAGCGACAACAATCCGGGCGCACCGGATTTGACGAGCCCCCAGTATCGGGGCTACGGCTTGCGCACGAGTGCGATGTGGGAATGGCCGAAATGGTCGGTTGGTCCCTATCTTGAGTACTGGAATATTGCCAAATCCGATATCGGCTGCGCTTCTGGCAGCACGATAACGGTCTGCGGCGACGAACCGAGCAACCAGACTCTTGAGATTGGCGTGCAGGGGCGCTACCGGTTCTAAGGCGCCGCCGAACTCTCAGGGCGCTCGTTATAAGCGGGGACATGCCCCTGACGCCAAACCCAGGCTGCGGGATCGTGCGTGGTGTTGTGGTGCTGGAAGCCGCCCCGAAAAGATTTTCAAAAGAACTAGTTTAAGTGCGCCGGTCTTAAAATGCTTGAGAGTCATTCACAATGAGCAGCTCGACTTTCGTCGCCGGACAAAACCGGGCGATCATACAGATTCAGGTAACAGAAAATCCACGCAGCGAATGCGCCGACGGAAGTTTTATGCTCGTCAACCGCGGCGATTGGGGTCATTCCCGGCCGGTGGTCAACGCCTTTATTGAAAGCATGGTGCAGCTTGGAGTTCCTTACTCGCTCGATGTGCCGGCCGACGGACAACCCACGGGGTTCACTCAAGGCGCGTACGGGCTCGAAATAAAGGTGGACGCTAAAACCTTTAGCCAACCCGGAGTCGTTGAGAAGGTGCTTAAGGCGGTGGAGGGGTTAAATCTTCCGGAAAGTCAGCACGATTTTTCCCGTGCCAACGCGATTGCGGTGATGGCTAAAGCCTTGAGTGTGCCCCCGGCCGAATACCCAGCCAGGTTCGGGACTTCTTTTGACGATATTCGGACGGCGCAGAGCAGTGTGGATGTTGAACTGGTCGAGGAATTTTCGTCTCCCATGAGTCCATTTCGGGTGACCCCTTTACCTAACC
>JALYJG010000256.1 GCA_030775365.1 Pseudomonadota bacterium | reverse complement strand
AGCGAACTGCGCGCCTCGACCTCGTTCAACCGGTCTTCCCAAAGCGGGTGCCGGCTGGCGACATGCGGAATGACGATGAAGTTATAGGGCTTGGGCGGGGAAGGCACCGACCATTCCAGGGTTGAAGCATCCCAGGGATTGGGCCCCGCGGGGGGGCCTGAACGCAGGCCTTTGACGATATTGACCAGCAGCAGCAAGATGCCGATTGCGAACAGGAACGAGCCGATTGAGCTGATCATATTCAGCCAATCCCAGCCCATTCCTTCGGGATAGGTGTAAACCCGGCGCGGCATGCCCCACAGGCCGCTCAGGTGCATCGGCAAAAATGCGACGTTGAAGCCGACAAACATCGTCCAGAAGTTCCAGCGGCCGAGCGTCTCGTCCAGCATCCGGCCGGACATTTTTGGGAACCAGTAATAGATCGCGCCGACGACCGGAAAGACATTGATCCCGATCAGCACGTAATGCAGGTGCGCGACGATGAAATAGGTGTCCGTAAGCTGCCAGTCGAGCGCCAGGCTGGCCGTCATGACGCCCGAGACGCCGCCGATGACGAACAAAACAACAAAACCGGAGAAAAACAGAAAAGGCACCCGGAAGACGGGTCTTCCGAGCCATATCGTTGCGATCCAGGCAAAGGTAGCGACGGCACTTGGCACCGATATGACCATACTGGCCGCGCCAAAAAAGGACAGCGCCAGCGTTGACAGCCCGGTTGCGAACATGTGATGCACCCAAACCTCGAAGCCGATCAACATCGTGGCGATCGTTGACAAGGCTACGGCTGCATATCCGACAAGCGGCCGTCGGCAGAAAGTCGGCAGTGCGTCCGAAACGATCCCCATGGCCGGCAGCACGACGACATACACCCAAGGATGACCGAAGATCCAGAAAAGGTGCTGCCATAAGAGTGGCTTCCCCCCGTTGGCGACATCAAAGAAATGCGTGCCCACCTGCCGGTCCAGCCACAGCATGAGGAAGGCGAGACTGACGGACGGGATGGCCAGCAGATTGGCGACGGCCGCCGTGAGCGTTCCCCACACAAGGATCGGAAGACGGTCGATCGACATGCCCGGCGCACGCAAGCGGAACAACGTGACAACGAAATTAACAGCACCGACGACAGTCGAAATTCCTAACAACACCATGCCCAGCGCATAGACATCAATGTTTGGCCCTGTGTTAAACTCCATCTCCGCAAAAGGCACATAATTGAACCAGCCCGCGTTCGGCGCTTCGCCCAAAGGAAAACTGGCGTAGAGAAAAATACCAGCGAACAGAAACAACCAATACGAAAGCGCATTGAGCCGCGGAAAGGCCATGTCGCGCGAGCCAAGCAATAGGGGCCACAAGTAATTTGAGAATCCGGACAGCACCGGCAGCGAATACAAAAACAGCATGGTGATCCCATGCATCGTGAAAAGCTGACTGTACTGCTCGGGCGTAAGCAATGTCTGATCCGGCCGCGCAAGCTGAATGCGCATGATCAGCGCTTCACTGCCCCCCATGATGAGGAAAATGAAGGCCGTGACAATATATCGCAGGCCGATCGTTTTATGATCGACAGTCGAGAGCCATCCGCGCCAGCCGGGACGCGCGTCCCACACTCGCCTCAGCTCCAGCTCGGCCGGCGAGCCCGGTGCCACGACACCAATTTCCTTTCGTCGCGTGATGAACGACTGGCCGGATTTGATCGTCACCGACATGTCCATCTCCTAGCGAAGCGTGGAAAGATAGTCGGCAAGCACCGACTGATCCGCGGATGACAACGCCATATCCGGCATACGTGAACCTGGCTTCAATTCCTGCGCATGAAGGATCCATTGCATCAGGTTATCGGGCGTGTTGAGCATCAATCCGCCCGCAATCCGGCGCCGACTGCAAAGATGTGTAAGGTCAGGCGCGTGGATCCCGGAAGCACCGGTGCCCCGCACAGCGTGGCAGCCGCCGCAACGATCCACAAAGAGGGCCTCCCCGGCCGAGGCGCTCCTGGTCGCGGGACGCAACTGCTGCTCTTCCCAGCGCCGATAGTCCTCAGGGCTTTCGGCGACGACGTCGAGCAGCATATGGGCATGTTGCAAGCCACAATATTGCGTGCACTGGCCCCGGTAGATTCCAGGCCTGTCGGCTTCAATCCACTGGTGGTTCGTTTGTCCGGGTATCATTTGGGTCTTTCCCGCGAGCTGCGGCACCCAAAAGGCGTGGATAACGTCCGCGCTATTGAGGTTGATATAAACCGGGCGACCAACAGGGATGTGAATTTCATTGGCGGTTATGAAGCGGCGCGCGGGATCTGGGTTGTCATAGTCGACTTTCCACCACCAATCATATCCCGTAACCGTAATGGTCATGGAAACGTCGCTTGGCGCCTTCCTGATTTCGTAGAGCACCGTAAGCATGTGGATCGTCAAGACAAGCAACACAAGAGCTGACAAGGCTGACCCGGCATAGACCCAGCCGAGTCCCGCCCCTTCGGCCAGAATTGCTTCACCGCGTCGCCGGAAGATCGCCCACACCAGCAAAACGATGATAATAACGATGACCGCCACGGCAACGCCGCAGAATTCCCAGCCCAATCGCATGACGAGCTGGGCCGCTGGCCCTTCGGCGTGCAGGAAATAATTAAGAGGCGCCGCATCCATCACGAAACCGGATAGGCCACTGTACTCATCAACGCGATCGGGCCGGACCGGCTGTCGAGCCGTGTATGCTGGATGACAACCGCCTGATCCGAAACGAACAGACTGGAGAAATCGGTCCCTGGCGGTACAGGCGCCGGGACAGTCAGGTCGTTGAATCGCATGTGGAAGGTGCGTCGCGCGGGCACGGTCAGACGGTAAGGCCCTAAAGGCTCGCGATCACGAAAATAGATCGTTATTTCTATCTGCGCGTCGGTATCGCCCGCATTTAAAATGCAGGCAGCCTCATGGC
>JALYJG010000255.1 GCA_030775365.1 Pseudomonadota bacterium | reverse complement strand
CCACGATTGCATCGTCGCGGACGCTATGAACTTCTTCAGGCGTAATCTCAGGATCTGGATTGGCCATGGCAAAAATGATCGGCTTTTTAGCCATGCTTTTGACCATGGCGGGCGTGATCGCGCCTCGCATCGACAGCCCGACCACTATATCGGCGCCCTTGACGGCCTCTTCGAGCGTCCGCAACTTGGTCTGCACGGCATGCGCTGACTTCCACTGGTTCATGCCCTCGGTGCGTCCCTGATAGATGACGCCCTTTGTATCGCACATGATGACACCGTCATGCGGAACGCCCAAAGCCTTGAAAAGCTCGACACAGGCTATCGCCGATGCTCCCGCTCCGTTGACCACCATTTTGATAGATTGGGCTGAGCGGCCCGTCAGGTCGAGCGCGTTGATGAGGCCGGCCGCGGCTATAATGGCCGTACCGTGCTGATCGTCGTGGAAAACGGGTATATCCATCAATTCGCGCAGCCGCTGCTCGATGATAAAGCAGTCAGGAGCCTTGATGTCCTCGAGATTGATGCCGCCAAATGACGGCCCGAGAAACCGAACACAATTGATAAATTCTTCGACGTCCCGTGTATCGACCTCGAGATCGATGCCGTCGACATCGGCGAAGCGCTTGAAAAGAACTGCCTTGCCCTCCATCACGGGCTTCGAGGCCAGAGCGCCCAGATCCCCCAATCCCAGCACAGCCGTACCATTGGAAATAACAGCGACCAAATTGCCGCGCGCGGTGTAATCGTAAGCCGCGTCCGGGTTCTCCTGAATTCTCAGGCACGGCACAGCCACCCCCGGTGAATACGCCAAGGAAAGATCGCGCTGGGTCACCAGAGGCTTGGTTGGGGTGATTTGCAACTTGCCGGGCCGCCCTTGGGCATGAAAGGCGAGCGCTTCTTCATCAGTGACACGGGGGCCGGGTTTGGTCATAGCAACTCCACACAACAGAACAAGAAGCCTAGCACGGCCAGCCCTTGCCCACGCCATCCAAAAGAACGCGTTCGGTGGAGGACATACGTTCCATTTCGCCGATGCGAAAGACCTTCTCGCCGGAACGTGTGAGAATTTTCGTGATCATCTCCGCCTGCGCCGGATCCACGACAGCGACCATCCCAATGCCGCAATTGAATGTCCGCGCCATTTCGCTCGCATCGATGTTTCCGGCCTTGGCCATCCAGCCAAAGACGGGCGGAGCGGTCCAAGCACTCACATCCAAACGCACCCCGAGCCCTTCGGGCAAGACACGCGGGATATTTTCGAGCAAGCCTCCGCCCGTGATGTGCGCCAGCGCTTTTACATGGCCCGTCCGGACCGCAGCCAATACCGCCCGAACATAGATCCTTGTCGGCTCGAGCAGGACGTCGGCCATGCTGCGTGCCGGCTCGAACGGGGCGGGTGCGTCATAGGATAGCCCTTCCTGCGCCGCAATCTTGCGCACAAGCGAGAAGCCGTTGCTGTGCACGCCGCTCGAGGCCAACCCGAGCACGACGTCTTTTAGGCTTATGTTCCGCTGAGGCAACAGTCGATCACGCTCAACGGCGCCTACGGCAAACCCGGCCAAATCATAGTCGCCTGACTTATATAAGCCTGGCATTTCGGCGGTCTCTCCCCCAGAAAGCACGCAACCCGCCTGTTTGCAACCTTCGGCAATGCCAGCCACCACTTCGCGGGCCACCGCGACATCAAGTTTACCTGTCGCAAAATAATCGAGGAACAGGAGCGGCTCAGCCCCTTGCACGATCAAATCGTTAACGCACATCGCCACAAGGTCGATACCCACCGTGCCGTGCTTGCCAGTGTCGATGGCTATTTTTAGCTTTGTGCCGACGCCGTCGGTCGTGGAGACCAGGATAGGGTCGCTGTAACCAGCCGCCTTAAGATCGAACAAGGCTCCGAAACCGCCGAGGCCTGCATCTGAGCCGCTGCGGGCCGTCGCCTTGGCGAGCGGCTTGATCGCCTCCACGAGCGCATTGCCGGCATCAATGTCCACGCCAGCTTCGGCATAGGCCCGGCGCCCGGAAACTGTGGAATTAGTGGTTATGGAAACCTCCCGTAAGCTCGTCTATATAGTTGTCGCAATTCAGGCGTTGCCACAGCTATAGTGTGTCCCCGCAAGATAACGGAAACGACCGCGTTTGCAATGCGACTGCTGCTTATTCTTTTGTTCCTCGCCGTACCGGCGTTTTTGAGCCCGCCGGCCCACGGTGAGAGCGCCGACGCCTCGATCTATCAGGTAACGGATGTCCCGGCCGATGTGACGGCCGACAGCGCGGTTCACGCGCGGGACCAGGCTATCGCCGCCGGCCAGCGCACGGCTTTCACTCAATTGCTGCAGCGACTGGGCGCCGATCCGGCTTTAGCGGCCAAGCTTACCAACGACGACGTCGGCACCCTTGTGCAAAGCTTCGAGGTGCAAAGCGAACATACCTCCCGGGTAAGGTATATCGGAACCTTCACCGTGCGCTTTCGGCCCGGCGCCGTACGTTCCTATCTCACCAGCCATAACGCGTTCTATACCGATGCGCCGAGCCGGCCGATCGTGGTCCTACCGATTATTTCAACGGAAGGCCACACCGTGCTTTGGGAGGAAAATACGAAATGGCGAGCGGCTTGGGAGAGCGGTGCGCATGAAGGCGGGCTGGTGCCCGTCGTGGTTCCGCAGGGGAGCCTCGAAGACATCGCTTTATTAAGCACCGAAGAGGCTGCGAGCGGCCACAAAGAAGCCATCCGGGCCATGATGGACAGATACCAGGCGGGCGGTGCCCTCGTTGCGACGCTGATCGGAAATCTGACGAAGCCGGGCAGCGCGATCACAGTGCAGCTCGTCCGTTATGATGACCAAGACAATGTCTTTCCGCTCATCAATCTTACCCTCGCAGCCCCGGCTGACAAGGCGCCTGTCGAACCAGTACTCAATGATGCAGTTCGACAG
>JALYJG010000254.1 GCA_030775365.1 Pseudomonadota bacterium | reverse complement strand
CGCCATGCTACAGGCGCTTTATTCCCGCAGCCCTGCGAGCGTCCTCAGCCATCTGGAAAAACTGAAACAGACCGGCAGCGGCAAGTTCATGGACAATTATTATGTGGGGTATGGCCACGCCTCGATCGGCGATTGTGGAGCCACGACAGTCTTTGTCGAGCAAGTATCCATGCTGGTAGCCAAAGCGATACAAGATAATCCTCTTTACAACGGCCAGGAAGCTTCGACGCGCTACCTGGATTTTTCGAAGCAGACGGTAATTGATCCGTATAAACATCCCGAAACCACGGCCATTCAGGTGCGCTGGACGGAAATTTATAACGCCATCCTCCCGCTACTTGTCAGCGGGCTGGAACGACAGCGGCCGTTCGATCCAACGCAGTATCGCAGTGAAAAGGCGTGGCGCAACACGTTACAGGCCAGGGCCTTCGACATTGCGCGCAGCCTATTACCTCTTGGCACCACCACACTTTTGAGCTGGACCACAACGTTGCGGCAGGCGCGCGACAATATGCGCCGCCTCAAACATCATCCGCTTCCGGAAGTGCGGGATGCGGCCCAGGGCATTTTCGCGAAACTGGTTGAGAAATACCCGCACAGTTTTAAGGGCGACGAATTGCAGCAAGAGCAGGAGACGGCGCGCGATGCCTATGCGAAACGCTTTGCCGCTCACGACCACTTTCTGTATGCGGCGGAGGCTCTCGAACGGTTCGACGTTACGCAGGCCGAAGACCACCAGTTGCTCGCCGGGGATATCGTGGTGCGCCGCAAGAGCCTGGACCTCGATGGCCTGCGCCGCTTCGAAAAGGAAACGCTCGCCACGCGACCACCCCATGCGCCGCTACCCTGGCGCCTGGAGTCCTATGGTCGCTATCAGTTTTTGTTTCTGCTGGATTACGGCTCATTTCGCGACGTCCAACGACACCGCAACGGGGTCTGCCAGATCCCGCTCGTCGACGGACGCTACGGCCTGCATCCCTGGTACCGGCAGCAGTTTATTACTCTTCTCCCCGGCCCCGAAGCGGACATGTTATTGCTCGATATCGACGCGCAGTTCGAACGCATTGCCGGTTTGAGTGCGCTGGGCATAAACGCATCGTCCCTGTTGAATCAGTACCTCTATCCGATGGGCACAACCGCTTTGGTTCATGTATCATATTCCGTGCCCCAGGCCGCTTATGTGGGCGAGTTGCGCTCCGGCAAGACCGTGCATCCGTCAATCCGTCCCACGGCCCAGAAGATGTTGCAAATTTTAGCTCAGGATATTCCTGGCATCGCTCTGCACGGCGACATGGACGAGGATGATTGGACGGCCAAACGTGGCGACCAGACCATTACCGGCAAAGCCCAAGCCTCAGCCGCGTAACGAACGCTTGGCCCGTGGATAAGCCCGATCAAAAACCGCGACATGCGCATGGGATGTCTTTGCGGCGGCTGATGATCGACAGCTCAACGCAGTCACAACACTTCGGCAAGGATAACAATGTGTCGGGGGTCGCCACTGCCCTTGAGCCAAGCGATGGAGGCACGGGCCGGAATCGAACCGGCATTGACGGATTTGCAGTCCGCTACATAGCCATTCTGCCACCGCGCCATCTAGCGGACAGTATGTTGGCCCTCACGCATGGTCAAGCAGCAAGACAACGTCACGTCACCCGTGGGTATAAGTGACTGCCCGCTGACTGTTTGCCTGGGGTTCGGCCCGAGCCGGCTCTTCAGCCGCCTCATAGATTGCCGCCGCCCGCAGACCGGATTTCCAACCCTTTGCCGTTCCGGCGCGTTCCCCCTTCTCATAAAGGGCCAGGGCAGGCTCGCCATTGATTGCGACGCCGCGAACCTCAAATTTGTGCGCAACGCTGTTATTGACCATGACCGCGGCCGGACCCGCCTTGCGGTACTGTTCCGCAATCAGTCCTAGATCCGCTTTGTTCATTTCATGGGCGGTGCTGAAAGCCGAGAAGAACGAGGTCTCGCTCCCCTTGTAGGTGTCGGCGAGCAGCTGCGCCACTTTGCCTGGATCCACCTGGTTCCCGGTCAGGACAGGCGAGGGCTCGAAATCGATCTCGTCGTTTAAAGTTTTAACGCCCAAACCAAGTGCGGCGCTACTTGTGACAACCAGTGCGCCAAAGGCAAATTTACGTCGGTCCATAACACTTCCTTTTAAGTTTAGTTCTTGCTAGCGACTTTCGCGGAAAATAGCCCGCCAGTTTACTTTCAGCAACATAAACGGCTCAGAGTCGCCAATATTTCGGGGATATGTTACGAAAGAGGCCCGCGGCGAATCACCCGTCCTGGAGATTAAACTAATCTCTCATAGACTTTCAGCAACCACTATAAGGCTCTGTAATGTTTGATCTTTCCGGAAAAAATGCGTTGGTAACGGGGGCATCTGGTGGCCTTGGCAAAGCCATCGCGCAGGTTTTGCACGCTCAAGGCGCCCGAATTGTGCTTTCTGGCACCAAAATGGAGGCGTTAACGGCTCTGCAAGGCGAGTTGGGTCCAAAAAGCTTCATTGCCGCAGGCAATCTGTCGGATCCTGCCACTCCAGCCGCCATGGTGAAAGAGGCCGAGCTGCAACTCGGCGGCGGCATAGACATTCTGGTCAATAACGCCGGGCTGACGCGGGATGGCCTGGCTATGCGCATGAAGGACGAGGATTGGGATGCGGTTCTTAATGTTAACCTCTCCGCTGCTTTCCGCCTTTCGCGCGCGGTTCTTAAAGGCATGATGTCGCGCCGTTGGGGCCGCATTATCAGCATCACCTCCATTGTCGGCGTGACCGGTAATGGCGGGCAAGCTAACTATGCGGCGTCAAAAGCCGCGCTGATCGGCATGAGTAAATCGCTGGCGCAAGAAATGGCACCGCGCAACATCACCGTAAACTGCGTTGCTCCCGGCTTCATCAGCACGGCCATGACCGACGTCCTGACGGA
>JALYJG010000253.1 GCA_030775365.1 Pseudomonadota bacterium | reverse complement strand
AACCTCATTGCGCGGCGTCCACCGTGCTTTTTCGACGGGCAGCTTTTCACGCAGCTTCGGCAGAATGCGATCCCGGAGTACCGGAATGGACATATCGGTCAGGTTCGTCGACCCATCCGCCGGCGTCATGATTTGGACCCATCCTTAGTGCCGGGCTTCTTTTTACCGCCAAGCCAACCCTTCAAAAGGCCGGCCTGGGCCTTTGCGGCTGCCGGAGGTGCGCCGGCGAGCTTGATCGTCAGCGCCCGCAGGGCCTTCGTTACGGGCGCCTGAGCAGCGATCGAGCCCACGGCCTTGCCGCTATTTGCGGCCTGGGCAATGGTTTTGTGATCTTCGGGGATCGTCATATCTATTTTGATCTGGGCGCCTTTTTCAAAAGCTGGCCCATCGACCTGGCTGGGATGGCTTGGGTTGACCCGCGAAGCGACGACTGTGAGGGCGCCCGAACAGCCGAGGCTGTTGATCGCGGTTTTGACCCGCAGCGTGTCGCGAATGCCGGCCAGTGATAACTCCGTCACGAGCACGATTTGCTGGGCGGCGCTCAGCAGTCGCTTCTGCGAGGCCAAGAGATGCCGTGGCATATCGATGACAATGAAATCGAAATTGCCGCGCATCTCTTTGAGGAGTGCTGTGATCGCGCCGCCGTCCATAGCGGCGACTTCGTCCACCGCTTCTTCGGCGCCGAGCACCGAAAACAGGTCGCTTTCCGTGACCATTGAGCTGGCGATCATAAGGGCATCGACGCGGTGCGGCGAATTGACGATGTCACGCAAACCACGCCCTGGCTCAAGATCGAGCGCCAGCGAGCTCGTACCAAATTGCAGATCGAGGTCGAGAAGCGCCGTGTTCAGTTTCATTTCATGCGCGATCAGCCATCCGATGTTCACAGCAAGGGTGCTTGCCCCGACACCCCCGCGCACGCCCGTGATGACGATGATCTTGGCTTCGCGCGCTTCCGCCTTACCTGGCGACCGGCCGCGGAGGGCAGCCGCCAGCGCCTGATTGAGGATTTCGGCGCCCAGCGGCTTGACGAGATAGTCGACCACGCCCGCGCCCAGCATACGTCGGTAAAGCCCCACATCATTAGCGGAGCCGATAATGATCAATTTGCTGTCATTGCCGATCAGACCAACGAGCCGCGCCGCGACCGTGACAGGATCGCTCTGGCCGTCGATATCGACGATGGCCATTTTGGGTGGCGCCGCTGTCTCGAGCATCTGCGCGAACAGATCCGGCCCGCCTTGCTGAACGGAAGCTACGGGAAAGCCTTGACGCTCGGCCCAGCCCCGCAGGACCTGCAGAGCTTCATCATCGCCAACAAAACCCATGAACTCGCCATGCATGACGGCGCCGCCCTCTTCACCGGAAGAAATATGTCCGCGGGCGCTCATGAGTTCCTAAGGACCAGCTGATCCGGAGGAACTGGACGATGAACCGCCGGAGGATGAAGACGAAGAAGAGGATGAGGCGCCACCGCCCGTGACGTCACCCGTCAGGGACGATGCCGGCGAGGCTGAAGTCGTCACGTCAACCGCGTTGTCAACCGAAGGCGAAAGATGGATCAGGCCGCGCGTCTGGTTGTTGTCGTAACGGCGGACGGCGCCGACCATCGCGACGCCACGTGTCGGACCAAGCTCGCGTGGCTGAATGAGGTCTTTCGGCTGTTCCGCCATCAAAGCCAGATTGCGCGACGTAGCACATCCAAATTGCGGCAAGGGTTGATTGTCGTAAGGGTCGGTCAAGGCCATTGCATAACTCGGGCATTGCGGCGGAATCGCAACGAGGCCCTTAGAGGTTGGTAGAACGCCGATCGTGTAGTCGGGTTTCGGCGTCGGCGGATAAATCTCGCACGCCGTTAGAGCGATCAGGCTGGCGGTCATCAAAGCAGTTGAGAGGCGCATGGTGTTACTCCAGGACAAAGCCGCCGGGACCGGACGGCGCAAGACTTGTGGGAGTCTGGCGTGCCACTGGCGCAAGTGCCGGCATAGTTACAGGGGGCGGGTTCGATGCGACGGGCTTTACGCTCACGGCGGATACGATCGCCGCAGGCAACGACTCTGGGCTCGGTTGCGCCGGCGTTTCCGCGACGGCTTCGGCAGCAGGCTCGGGCGCAGCTTTGGCGGCGCTGGGGGCACGTTTACGGCTGACGGGTGTCAGAGGGGCCGCTGCAGGCGCGTCCATGGACGTTACCGGCAGGGCGTTCGGTGCAACCGGTGATGTGGCCGGCGCCACCGCATCGCTTCTGGGTTGCAGCCCGCCAAGATCCGATGCCGGCATCGCCGGAATGGTGGCTGACGGCATGGGGGGCGGTATCAATTTAGCTGTTGGCGGGCCGCTGACATGGCGGGCATCGGGATCGCTGCTGTCATAACGCAGGCCGATCAGACGCTCGGTCTCATTCGGCGGGCTGAGACCATCGGTCGGCAGCGCCAACTGTTCGGCTGAGGGTTTTACGATATAGGGCGTGATGATGATAACGAGCTCGGTCTGGCCGTTCTGAAACCGGTCGGAGCGGAACAGGGCACCAAGGACGGGCAGGTCGCCGAGTAGCGGGTATTTGTTGACGGTCTGGGCCTGGCTGTTGTCGAGAAGGCCGGCGATCGCAAAGCTCTGCCCGCTCGCCACCTCGATCGTCGTTTCCGCCTTCCGGGTCAGGAGGGCGGGGACGGCAATATTGGAGATCGTGATGGAGCCGGTCGTCGTCAGCTGGCTGACCTCGGGCTTCACGTGAAGGCTGATGCGATCGTCGCTCAGGATCGTGGGCGTGAATTCAAGCGAGATACCGTAATTCTTGAACTGGATGCTGATGGCATTGTTGCCCTGCGGGACCGGAATCGGGAATTCGCCGCCGGCAAGGAAGTTAGCCGTTTCGCCCGACATCGCCGTCAGGTTTGGTTCGGCAAGAATCGTGACAAGTCCGTCTTGGGCGAGCGCATCGATCAGGCCATTGA
>JALYJG010000252.1 GCA_030775365.1 Pseudomonadota bacterium | reverse complement strand
ATGTTACAACGCTGACCCGGCCATCGTCGAGGCGGGCCAGTACGATTTGATCGCGATTACCGAGCGCGATCCCGCCGCGAAAAATATTCTCGTGCCCTTTCTTTTCTTCAAAGGCTTTCGCGCCCTGCAGGCTTACCGCGTGGCGCATTGGCTGTGGAGAATGGAGCGAAGAACTTTGGCCTCCTATTTTCAAAGCCGCATTTCCAGCTGCTTCGTTGTTGACATCCATCCCGCCGCCGTGATCGGCAAGGGCATAATGATGGACCACGCTCATGGCGTCGTTATTGGAGAAACCGCTGTCGTCGAGGATAACGTGTCCTTCCTGCATAACGTAACCCTGGGCGGCACGGGAAAGGAGAAAGGCGACCGGCACCCGAAAATCCGCTCTGGTGTGATGATCGGCGCCGGCGCCAAGATACTTGGCAATATTGAAATCGGTGCGGGCGCCCGCGTTGCGGCCGGAAGCCTCGTTCTGAAGAACGTGGCGCCTCACGTTACGGTGGCCGGGGTTCCGGCTCGCATCATCGGTAACGCTGGCTGCGAGTCGCCCGCTCAGGAAATGGATCAAACACTGCGCGACGAGGGCAGCTCGACGTAGAGCACCTCGTAACTGACAACAAAAGGCCGGGGTGCCTTTTGCAGCAGCTTACGCATCGTCGCCGGCGAAAAAGGTTTATGAGTGGCTCGAGGGGTAGCCGCTCCGATCGCTTTCAGATTATGCAGGAAGGCAGCTGCCGAGGCGTATCGCACCGGAAGCTTTTGCGCTTGGCGCCGCAGAGCGATGCCGTCCGCAAAGCGCCTGTCGGGCATTTTCCAAAGCCCGTCCTTGAGTCCTTCTCCGGCGCAGAGAGCCCGCCATTCATAAAAGCTGTCCTCGGTCAGGAGGGCGAGATACAGGCGGCCATCCGCCTTCAACCCTCTCCGCCAGCGGTGGGCGACCTCGTAAGGCTCGGGCAGCCAATGCAGCATCATACTCGAGAACATCGCATCGAAGCGTGGCGCCACGTCGATCGCCCCGGCATCAGCGCAAATGATGTTGAGCCCTCTGACTTTGCGCTGCGCCTGTTGCAACATGAGGGGCGCGGAATCGAGTGCGGTCAACAGGGCCCCCGGCCAGCGCTCGGCCAAAGCCGCCGCGACGTGCCCGGTACCTGCGCCCAGATCAAGCACATGAACAGGCGCCACAGCCGGCGCCGCCCAATCCACGAGCCGTCGGGCAATCCCGGCCTGAACCCGTGCGGCTCTGTCATAACGCTCGGCCGCTTCATCGAAGTTATGAATTATGCGAGCTAAAGCGCTTTTCGATACCGTCATTTTGCCCCGAAATGCTGTTGTACGAACGAAGCGATGGCCTCCGCGCACCAGGCGGGTGCTGTTTGCGGCAAGCAATGACCCCCCTCGGTATGCCAAAGCAGCTGACTATTGCTGGACATCGTCGCGAGCGCGGCGCTCGTTTCCCGGGGCACAAGTGGATCGTTCTCCGACGCCAATATGAGCGCGGGCACAGCCGTGGGATGCCGGAGATGGAGATCGCGGAGCTCGTCAAGCCCGCCTCGTAGCCGATCAATGTCCGGTTGGCCCGCCGGGGGCACGCCGCCGATATGCGCATAAAACCGCTGTAACGCGTGCCCGCCGTAACGGCCCAGATTTCTTCGCAACTCGCGTAACTCGGCCGCCGCGGCGCAACCCAGGAGCCCTTGCGCTCGGACAAAGCGCGGAAAACCGTTAATGCCGACCCACCCGGCCCAATCTTCCCGTTGTGTCATGCCGTAGACCAGTCCAAGCGAATGACCGATGAGCACACAGTCGGGCGCGGACGGAATGTCAGACCTTGCGCCACCATAATAGCCCTGATCCAGCCGCCGGCACTTGTACGTTTCGAGGCGCTCGCAGACCGCGTCCCAAAAACGCGCATCAAAGCCCCATCCATGAATAAACCACAACTCCATCAGGAAGCGATCGCCCGACAGGACGGCGCCGAGAAGCCCATGAACAGCTTGCCCATAACGGCTAGCAAGTGGTCAAGGTCCTCTAGTTTGTGAGCGGCGCTGATCGATAAGCGCAGTCGGCTTGTGCCGGGCGGCACAGTCGGCGGCCGAATGGCAGCGGCGAGTATATCGTGACGCTGCAATTCGTCGGCCAGACTCATGGCGCTATCGCTGCCGCCAAGAATAATCGGAATGATCTGCGTCGTACTGGTCCCGCAATCCCACCCTTGCGCCTGCAGCCCCGCCCGCACGCGCCCAGCCTGCTCGAGCACATAGGCCCGTTCTTGATCCATGAAGGGAAGGAGCTCCAGCGCAGCGTCCATGGCGCCGAGAACGGACGGAGGGAGCGCCGTGCTGTAAATCAAGCCGCCACAGCGCTGCACAAGGTAATCGCGTAAGATTTCTCCGCAAGCGATATAGGCACCGAAGCCACCCAGGGCCTTACCGAAGGTACCCATGATGACATCGATAGATCCCCTGTGACCCGCGGCCAAGCCAAAGCCTCCTGGCCCGAAAAGGCCGGTGGCATGGGCTTCGTCGATGTAGAGCATCGCGTCAAAATGGCGCGCCAGGGCGGCGAGTGCGCCAAGATCGGCGCAGTCGCCGTCCATGCTGAAGACACTCTCACTTACGATGAGACTTTGGGCGCCGCGGGCACTCGCTCGCCGCAAGAGCTGCTCGAGGTGATCGTAGTCATTGTGGCGGAACCGGCTGACGCTCGCGCCGCTCAACCTTGCGCCCTGTAGAAGAGAGTTATGGCAAAGCCGGTCGGCAAGGATCGTAACGGGTCTCCCGATAACCGCTTCATCGGCAAGTGCTGCGAGCACGGTGAGGTTGGCCTGATACCCGCTGCTGAGGACGAGCGCTGCCTCCGTGCCCTTGCCCTTGGCGAGTTTAGCCTCGATGCCTGCATAGGCGGGGCCGTTGCCGGTGATCAAGCGCGACGCCCCCGCGCCGGCGCCATAACGTTCGGCATAAGCC
>JALYJG010000251.1 GCA_030775365.1 Pseudomonadota bacterium | reverse complement strand
CGGAAAGCGACGGAAGCGGCCAAACGGCGCTTGCGCCGCGTGCCCCTGCGGGAAGGACGGACGCTGCATCATGACGTTCGCGGTCGTTACGGCGCGGGTAAGGTTGTCCTGCGGACGGCACCGGCCGGTACCGGTATTATCGCCGGCGGACCGATGCGCGCGGTGTTCGAAGCCCTCGGTATCCACGATGTCGTTGCAAAATCGGTCGGTTCGTCCAACCCACATAACATGATCAAGGCCACGTTCAACGCCCTCGATCAGGTTTCGAGCCCGCGCTCGGTGGCGATGCGACGTGGCAAAAAGGTCAACGAGATCCTTGGCAAGAAGCAAGCCGAGCAACTCGAAGGCAAAGAATAATCAGGCAGCGGATTAGGCAGGCACACAATGGCAACAGCAAAAAAGACCATAATCGTCGTCCAGACAGGCAGCGTCACTGCCCAGAAGAAGGGCATGAAAGAAACGCTGATCGGCCTTGGGCTCGGGCGCCCGCGGAGCCGGCGTGAACTTGAAGACACCTCGTCGGTGCGGGGCATGATTACGAAGGTGCGCCATTTGGTCCGGGTCGAAGAACAAGGCGAAGCCAAAGCAGCCGCTGCCCAAAAAGCGCCTCAGGCCAAAGTAAAGAAGGAAAAGTAAAATGAAACTCAATGATCTCCGGGATAATCCTGGCGCTACCAAGAAAAAGATGACCGTCGGGCGCGGTATCGGCTCCGGCAAGGGCAAAACCTCAGGGCGCGGCGTAAAGGGTCAGAAGGCCCGCACCGGCGTTCGCTTGGGTGGGTTCGAGGGCGGCCAGATGCCCTTGCATCGCCGACTGCCAAAGCGCGGTTTCAAAACGATGTTCCCGAAGGAATATTCTGAGCTCAATCTGGGTCGGTTGCAGGATGCGATCGAGGCGGGCCGCATCGATGCAAAAAATCCTATCACCGCAGAACTTTTGTCGCAGGCCGGGGTCATTGGTAAGGGCCGGGACGGCGTTCGTTTGCTCGGTAAGGGGGAAATCAAGGCAAAGGTTCAGCTCACCGTTGCTGGGGCGTCAAAATCCGCCATCGAAGCCATCGAAAAGGCAGGCGGCAAAGTAACCATCATTGTTCCCAAGGAGCCGAAGCCGAAAGTGAACAAGAACAAACCGGCAGCGTAAATCTTGGGTGGAAAATTCAGCGCCGGCATCGTCGAGATGTCGGCGCTTTTTTATGCCTAAAGCCCGGTGATCTGGCTTCCTTTCGGATATTTGACCCGGAAACCGAGGATCAGGGTTTTTTCTTCCTTCGGCGCGTAAGTCTCTGACCAGGCAATAACGCCCTGCCGCTTTTCCAGATCCTCCTTAAAGCCGGGCGTCGTCACATCTTCCATCAGTTCCACTTTGATCCCCGCATCTTCTGACACGGGGTATTGCTCGAACACGGTTATCGCGATCGGATCTTTATGCAGATTTTCGACCTTGGTTTGTGTTTGCCGTTCCGTTTTCATGTCGCCGACGACAATCAGGGCAGGGCTCGTCTGTTCTTCATGGATCTGCCGGTAGGTAACCTTGACGCGATCATCGACGCCAAAAGAAAGGTCGGCCGTCTCCCCAGCTCGGAGCAGCGCAAGCGGGGCGTTGCCGATAAAGGTGCCATCCCGATATTTCGCGACGGTCCCCGATATCAGAGGATAGGTTTGCCCGTTCGTGATCTTGGCGAACAGATAGGCCTGTGGTGCCAGCCTTGCCGAGACTTCGGCTGCCAGCTGAGCTTTCATATGCACGGCGCCCACGAAAACTTTCGTTCCCTCGCGTACCGACTTAATGCTGACGCGCCCCGGTACCCGAAAATCAGCCGCATATTCGGAAGCTTGAACAAGGGCCTGTTCCTGCGCCGCCTCTTTTCGCTCTTCGGCCGGCTCGTTTGTCGCCATCGCCAAGGGGGCCGCCATCGGCATGGCCTTCTTCGCTTTCGCTACGTCCGCAGCACGTGCAAGGCCGCCGGCATTGCCGGCCAAATCGTAGGCTTGGGCGACGGGTCGGAACAGGCGGACCCACCATTCGTTCATACGCGGCATTTCCGAGCCAAAGCCTGGCTGCGCCGTCGATAGCGTGAGATCAATGTCCGTCCAGTCCTCGCCGCTTTGCTGGGTTACTTGACCGTATTGCTCGAGGTCAAGCGCAGCGGTGGTGGTATCCAGCCGGGCGTCATAGATCGAGCGCCACGTAGCATCTCTTGTTTGGTAGCTCAGCGTGAGGTCCAGGTCGGAGTCTCTATCGGAGTCGAGATGGACCAGGACTTCCCGGCGCTCCTTGGCCTGCGTTGTGCGCACTTCATTAAGCTCGTTCTGCAGCTTAGTGATCTCGTCATCGATCTTCCGCAGACTGATAGCTTTGGTGGTCAGTTGCTTTTGTGTTTCAGTCATTTCGGACTGCAGAAGTTTGAGCGCCGCGACCCACTTTTCAGGCGCAAAGTCCATGATCACGCGTCCTTCTTTGTCGTGGCCTTCGGCCCCGTCGGTGACAATTCGGTTGATAAAGGCTTCGCGTGTTCTTAGAGCTGCGATCTCCCCTTCGAGAAAAGCTTTGTCGTCCGTGCGCGCCTCGAGCGCCTCCGTCTTTTGGCGTTCGGTTGGATTAGCCTGTGCCGTAATGAACATGTGCTTGACTTCAATGGTGCCAAGCTTGATGGCCGCGGTTGATTTGCCCTGGACCCGAATGGACGCTTCGTCAAAACCGGCTGGCATGTCGCCAACGGAAACCGTATGGGTCCCAGCCGGGATATGCAATTTGGCTTCACGGGTCACGATAGCCCGATCAGAAAAGATCGTGGCAGAGGCGACATGGGATGTCGCTTCCAGCGTCTCGCTATGCGCTGGATTGGTTAGCGTGAGTAAGGCAAGGCCGGAAAGAAAGAGGCAGACTAGGCGCGATGACATGGCGAATCTCCCATAGAACCCTTTGTGGCGATCCTATCAGTCGCCGCTTGGCGGTCAAAGATTCTTACAGTGAATGCGAGCTTTCCCGCTGCAG